>CAMYZK010000194.1 GCA_947303825.1 uncultured Prevotella sp.
GGTACCACGTCGGTGGAAATCTCGGAGTTGCTGAGCCGCATGCTCAAGCTGCGCAACATTCCCCACCAGGTGCTCAACGCCAAGCTGCACCAGAAGGAGGCCGACATCGTGGCTCTGGCTGGCCAGCAAGACTCCAACGGCAAGGGTGCCGTCACCATTGCTACCAACATGGCCGGTCGTGGTACCGACATCAAGCTGTCGCCAGAGGTGAAGGCCGCTGGCGGACTGGCCATCATCGGTACTGAGCGCCATGAGAGCCGCCGTGTGGACCGCCAGCTGCGCGGACGTGCCGGCCGACAGGGCGACCCGGGCTCTTCAGTTTTCTTCGTGTCGCTCGAAGACAAGCTCATGCGACTTTTCGCCTCTGAACGCATAGCAAGGGTGATGGATCGCCTGGGATTCAAGGAGGGCGACATGATAGAGAGCTCCATGATCTCGAACAGCATTGAGCGTGCGCAGAAGAAGGTTGAGGAGAACCACTTCGGCATACGTAAGCGCCTGCTCGAATACGACGATGTGATGAACAAGCAGCGCACCGTGGTCTACGACAAGCGACGCCATGCACTCATGGGCGAACGTATAGGCATGGATATTGCCAACACCATCTGGGATCGCGTGTCAACCATTATCGAGCGCAACGACTACACTGGGTGTAAAGAGGAGTTCATACGGCTCTTCGGCATGGAAGTGCCATTTACCGAAGAACAGTTTGCCGACACTCGCCACCGCGACGAGATGGCCGAGAAGGCATTCCAGACCGCCCTCGCCCACTTCAACCACCGGTGCGAACGCATCTGTGAGATAGCCCAGCCCATCATCAAGCAGGTCTACGAGAACCAGGGACACATGTACGAGCGCATCCTTGTGCCCATCACCGACGGTCGGCGCACCTATAACATTGCCTGCAACCTTAAGGAGGCTTACGAGAGCGAGTGCAAGACCGTGGTCAAGGAGTTCGAGAAGCAGATGCTGCTCCACATCATCGACGAGGCATGGAAAGAGAACCTGCGAGAGCTCGACGAGCTGCGCCACTCCGTGCAGAATGCCAGCTACGAGCAGAAAGACCCGTTGCTCATCTTCAAGCTGGAGAGTGTCAAGCTGTTCGACAACATGGTCAACACCATGAACAACAGGACCGTCACCATTCTCACACGGGCACAGATACCCGAGCTTCAAAACCAGGAAGTGAAAGAGGCTGCCCCCGAACAGCACACACAGCGGCAGCAGTACACAGAGAACAAGCAGAGCACAGAGCAGGAACAGCTCGTAGACCAGAACCAGCGTGCCGCCGCCCAGCACGACACCCGTGCCCAGCAGCCCCGCAACCCCATCATCAAGGACAAGCTACCCGGCCGCAACGATCCCTGTCCCTGCGGCAGCGGCAAGAAGTTCAAGAACTGTCACGGTAAGGGAATAGTGTGAAGAATAAGCTATGATAGAAATAAGCAACCTCAAGAAACGGTTCGGCGAGACCGTGGCGTGCGACATTCCTCAGCTCACCATCACCAACGGTGAACTGCTAGGCCTGGTAGGCAACAACGGAGCAGGCAAGACCACCCTCTTCCGCATGCTCCTCGACCTTCTCAAACCCGACAGCGGCCACGTGCTCATAGACGGCATCAACCCATCTGCGTCGGAAGACTGGAAGCAAGCCACGGCAGCATACATAGACGAGGGCTTCCTAATCGACTACCTCACCCCCGAGGAGTACTTCGCATTCCTGGCCAAGGTGAGCGACATGCCCAAAGACGAGATGGAAGAGCGGCTCAAGCCCATGGCACGCTTCACCAACGGCGAGGTGCTGGGACAGAAGAAGCTCATACGCAACCTCTCGGCAGGAAACAAGCAGAAGGTAGGCATCATGGCAGCCATGATGCGCCAGCCCAGGCTGCTCATCCTCGACGAGCCTTTCAACGTCCTCGACCCCACCAGCCAGAACATGCTCAAGCACATGCTCACCGAATACAGACAGCAGAGCGGAGCCACCATCCTGCTGAGCAGCCATAACCTGCAACACACCGTAGACATCTCCACACGCATAGTCCTTCTGGAGCATGGAAAGGTGATTCGCGACATTGCAAACGACAACCAGGAAGCACGCCAACAACTGGTAGATTACTTCGAGCAAGATGCCGAATAAGCATAAAAATGTAGTTTTTTTCAAAAAAGAACAAAAAATATTTTCATATCCCACTGAAAATGAGTATCTTTGCAGTCCCAAAATAAATAACTATAATTTTTCAAACAAATATCATCATGACTAAGGCAGAAATTGTCAACTCAATCTCTCAGCGCACCGGCATAGGAAAACCCGAAGTAAGCGCAACGGTAGAAGCCTTGATGGACGAGATACGTAACAGCTTGGCAGTAAAGAAAGAGAATGTATATCTTCGCGGCTTTGGCAGCTTTATCGTTAAGCACCGTGCCAAGAAGACCGCCCGTAACATATCCAAGAATACGACACTTGTGATAGAAGCTCACGACTTGCCCGCTTTCAAGCCATGCAAGAGCTTTATCGAGAAGATGAGCAACAAATAAGCAAGCAGTAACAACAAATAAGTTTCAATAAAACTAGTCAATTATGCCAAACGGAAAGAAGAAGAAGGGCCACAAGATGGCCACTCACAAGCGCAAGAAGCGCCTACGCAAGAATCGTCATAAGAGCAAGTAAGCCCTTGGCGACAGAAAAGAATGAAAGGAGCACAGACCCGGCAACGGCAAAAGCCTAGCGGGTATGGCTCCTTCTCCTTATTTACTTAAAAACCAGTTTATTTACATGACAAGCGAAGTAATCATTGACGTCCAGCCAAAGGAAATCTCCATAGCCCTGCTCGAAGACAAGGAACTCGTGGAGTATCAGAACGAGCCACGCGAGGCTTCGTTCGCCGTTGGCAACGTCTACCTGGGCCGAGTCAGGAAACTCATGCCAGGGCTCAATGCTTGCTTCGTCGATGTAGGAAGCGAGAAAGACGCATTCCTCCACTACCTTGACCTTGGACTGCAGTTCAGCTCCTTTGAGAAATACCTCAAGCAGGTGCAGAGCGACCGCAAGCATCTCTTTCCCATACAGAAGGCCACCCGCCTGCCCGACCTGCCCAAAGAAGGCAGCATACAAAACTCACTGAAGGTGGGGCAGGAGATAATGGTGCAGATAGTAAAAGAACCCATCAACACCAAAGGTCCGCGCCTAACCTGCGACCTGAGCTTTGCAGGCCGCTTCATGGTGCTCATACCCTTTGGCGACAAGGTGTCGGTATCAAGCAAGATAAAGCGCGGCGAAGAGCGCTCACGCCTCAAACAGCTCGTACAGAGCATGAAGCCCAAGAACTTCGGAGTCATTGTCCGTACCGTGGCCGAAGGCAAACGGGCCGCCGAGCTCGACCAGGAGCTGAAGACCCTCCTGGCCAGATGGGAAGATGCCATATCACGCGTACAGAAGGCAGCACAGGCACCACAGCTCATTCACGAGGAAGAGACTCGTGCCGTGGCACTGCTCAGAGACCTTTTCAACACCACCTACGACGGCATCTACGTCAACGATGCCGAGATATGCAAGCAGATACACGGCTACATCACCATGATAGCCCCCGAAAAGGCCGAGATAGTGAAACCCTACACAGGCACCGTGCCCATCTTCGACAACTACGGAGTCACCAAGCAGCTCAAGTCTGGCTTCGGCCGTACTGTAAACTACAAGCGGGGAGCCTACCTCATCATAGAGCACACAGAGGCCATGCATGTGGTAGACGTAAACAGCGGGACACGCATCAAGAAAGAAAACGGACAGGAAGCCAACGCGCTGGAGACCAACCTCGGTGCTGCCGACGAGCTGGCGCGCCAGCTGCGCCTGCGCGACATGGGTGGCATCATTGTGGTCGACTTCATAGACATGAACCTGGCCGAAGACCGCCAGATACTCTATGAGCGCATGTGCGAGAACATGAAGAAAGACCGCGCCCGCCACAACATTCTGCCGCTGTCAAAGTTCGGACTCATGCAGATTACCCGCCAGCGCGTGCGGCCTGCCATGGATGTTGCCGTAGAGGAGAGCTGCCCCACCTGCCACGGAACGGGGAAGATAAAGTCGAGCATACTCTTCACCGACCAGCTGGAGAGCAAGATAGACCGCCTGGTAAACAGCATAGGCATACGCCGGTTCACCCTGCACGTACACCCTTACGTGGCCGCCTTCATCAACCAGGGAGTCATCTCACTGAAGCGGCGGTGGCAAATGAAGTACGGTCTTGGCATACGCATAGTGCCAAGCCAGAAGCTGGCCTTCCTGCAATACGAGTTCTACGACCAGAACCGCCAATACATCGACATGCAAGAGGAGAACGAGGTAAGCAAGTAGTCGCCTCACTCTCTCCACCACACACTTCGGGCCGGTATTCCATGAATGCCGGCCCGAAGCAGTTTGAGTAGCAAGGCAATACTATTTCGGCATTACAACCATTATCCTGCAGCCTTTGTGATAATCAAGGTCTACCAGCAGGCTTCCGCCCAAGGCCATGGCATGGCGTCTGGCCAGTGCCAGTCCCACACAGGTGCCTTCGAGCATGGTGAAAGGCTTGAATGTGAAGTCGGGCAGCACCGTAGGCAGTCCGGGGCCTGTGTCTTGCACGGTGAAACATACTGTGGTATCTGTCTGTGTCAGGCGCAACAGGATGTGCTTTCCGTCTGAGTATTTTACCGCATTGTATAGCAGCTCGATAAGGATGCACATCAGGTAGAAATGGTTTGTGAGCAGGCAGGTGGAGTCATGCAGCTCGGTCTCAAACTGTATTGGCTGCGGAAAGTGAGCCGCCAGGTCGTCTATGCAGTACTTTGCTATCTTGTTGCACGACACCTCGTCCTCCCTGCGGCACGCGAGCTTCTCCGTAGTGTCGGTCTCTGTGGCGTCAAACAACAGCAGCATGATGCGCTTCATGTCAATGACGTTCTTGTTCATCATTTCAGTGATGCTGTCCAGCTCCTCCTTATTTACCACACTCTCGCCCGTGCTCCTCTCACGCAGCACACTGGCAAAGCCCATGGTCACATTCAGCGGCATGCGCATCTGCTGTGTCATGTGCTGTATGAAGAGGTTCTTCCTCGTCACGGCGTCCTCTGCCTGTTGTTTCGCCTTTGCCAGCTCTTCGTTCTGAAGCCTTATCTCGTCAGCATTCTTTTGCAGGCTGCCCATGCGCTCGTTCAGCGAGTGCTGCATCTTGGCGAAGCAGTTCTGCAACTTACCCAGGGTATCAGCCTTGGAAGTCGTGGGAATGGTTCCGTCATATTGCCCATCGGCAATCTTCTGTGTGGTGTCAATGAGCCTGTTGATAGGTCTTACCATCTGTTTTGCCGTGAGATGGCAGAGCAAGAGTATGACCACTATACCTAGTACGAGAAGTGCAA
>CAMYZK010000195.1 GCA_947303825.1 uncultured Prevotella sp.
AGAGTCAAATATCATTACCATCGACTATGAGGCTCCTAAGCCCCAGGCTCCCATAGCCCAGAGTAGCACTAGCTCTGTGCTTTCTGTAGAATGGGTGGAAGGCCGTCAATACAAAGTCAAGATAGACCGGTATCCTGCCGACTCAACCGCCATGGTGGAAAACGAGATTGGCCAGAAGTATATAGACAATGAAATAAAGGTAGAAGTAAGACGCGAAGACAACAGTGTATTCTACAACAAGACCTTCACAAAGGCTTCGTTTGCTTCGGTGCTGACAGGCGATTACAACGAGAAGGCCATACTTGGCGGTATGTCGGTGAGGCCAAAAACGGAAGAGTCGAAGCTGGTTTTCATAGCCTGGATAAACTATCCTGATGCAGGCGAAGACGAGGCTCTTACCATAAAAGTTTGTCTTGACAGAAACGGACAAGTATCGATGCATCCGCTTACCGACAATGAACGTGACGACCTGCTAATGCGTGATGCAAGCTACGCAGAGGAGGATTAAAAGATATATACTCTTATTTGGGTGATGGGCTAGCAAATGCTAGTCAAGGCTGGGAGTCAGGAAGAAATCTGATTCCCAGTTTTCACTTAGAGCCACCATGCTGTTGAAAATAATATTGGCTCCTTTCTCTACAAACACTTCTGTAGGAAGATGGCCCGTGTTGACACATATTGTATAAATGCCGGCAGCCACTCCTGCCTGCACACCCAAGGGGGCATTCTCTACCACAACGGCTTCATTGGCCTTCAGGTCTCCCATCATTTCCAACCCTTTGAGATAGGGGTCGGGGGCTGGTTTTCCTTTTGCAACGTTGTAGGCAGTTACTATGTGCTCGCGGTCAAGATACCGGCCAAACTCCTTTAGCAGCCGGTTGATGAGGGGTAGCTGTCCGCTTCCGGTCACCACTCCTATATTGATGCCGCTTTGGTGTATCTTCTCCATAAGCTTCTTAATGCCCGGCATGACAGGGGCTTCGGGTAGCTCATGAAAGAACTGGGTCTTCTCGTTATATATCTTTTGTGCCTGTTCAAGGGATAACTCCTTACCCAGGCGTTCTTTCATCATCTGTCTGATGGTGTCTACTCCGCGCTGCCCCTCTGTGGCGTATGCCTCTTCGCGTGTCATCTCTATACCATGCAGCGTCATGGCTTTTCTCCATGCAATGGCATGGTTGGGCATGGAGTCAAAGAGGACACCGTCCATGTCGAAAAGCACGGCTTTGAGATTCATCCTCTCAAAGCCATGCTTGTTTAGGTATTGATGGATAGTTTCTTTCACTTTCAGCTGGTGGTAGAATTGTCACTATTCACATTTAAGCCTATCCTTTATAGCTTTACTCTCTGCTTCATATCCGGGTTTGTCGAGCAGGGCAAACATGTTTTTCTTATAAGCTTCCACTCCTGGCTGGTTGAATGGGTTAACGCCCAGAACGTTGCCGCTGATGCCGCATCCTATCTCGAAGAAGTAGATGAGCTGACCCAGATAGAACTCGTTGAGGCGGGGCACGCTGATGCGGATGTTGGGCACGCCACCGTCGACGTGTGCCAGGCGAGTGCCCAGCTCAGCCATTTTGTTAACCTCATCGACACGTTTTCCAGCAAGGAAGTTCAGACCGTCAAGGTTCTCTTCGTCTTCAGGGAAGAGAAGCTTCTTCTCGGGTTCTTCGATAGAAATGACTGTCTCGAAGATGGTGCGCTCTCCCTCTTGTATCCACTGGCCCATGGAGTGCAGGTCGGTGGTGAAGTCTACGCTGGCAGGGAAGATGCCCTTGTTCTCCTTGCCCTCACTCTCGCCATACAGTTGTTTCCACCATTCGCTCATGAAGTGGAGCTTAGGCTGGTAGTTTACCATTATCTCAATCTTCTTGCCAGCCTGATAGAGGCCGTTGCGCACAGCTGCATACTGTGCTGCGGGGTTCTGGGCGAAGGGTACATCCTTACCACAGGCACGCTCCATCTGCTGTGCTCCCTCGACAAGGGTCTTGATATCGAAGCCTGCGCAAGCAATGGGTAGCAGTCCAACGGGTGTGAGAACAGAGAAGCGTCCGCCTACGTTGTCGGGAATGACGAAGCTCTTGTAGCCTTCCTTGTCGGCACAGGTGCGGGCAGCTCCGCGCTTGGCATCAGTAATAGCCACGATGACCTTCTTGGCCTCGTCTTTGCCGCGCTGTGCTTCGCACTGCTTTTTCAGCAGACGGAAGGTAAGGGCTGTCTCGGTGGTAGTGCCGCTCTTGGAGATGTTGATGACTCCGAATTTCTTGCCTTTCAGATATTCGGTAAGTTCAAAGAGGTAGTCCTCTCCAATGTTGTTGCCTGCAAAGAGAATGACGGGATTTTTCTGGTCTTGGATAAGCCATCCGAAACTGTTGCTCAGTGACTCAATGACAGCACGTGCACCAAGATAACTGCCGCCGATGCCTGCCACGACGACTGCTTCGCAATTGTCGCGCAACACCTTTGCCGTTGCAACAATCTCATCCAGGAAAGACGGGGTAATCTCTGTTGGCAAGTGCAGCCATCCCAGGAAGTCGTTTCCTGGGCATGTGCCGTTCTCCAAGGACTCTTGTGCGGCCTTGATTTGGGACTCAAATGCCTCTACTGCTCCAGGCTGAAGGAAGCTGGCAGCTTTTGTAATGTCTAAGCTAATGTTCTTCATTTTTTCTAAAGTAAGTATTAAAGATTGTGTTTCTTAAGTTCTTCATCCATCTGCTGCTGCAGCTCACGAGCCTTGTTTCCTGCAATCTCGGCAAAGTGCTCGTCCTGTGATGCATATATGATGCCACGTGAAGAATTGACCAGCAGGCCGCAGTCATCATTCATGCCGTATTTGCATACTTCTTCCAGGCTACCGCCTTGTGCACCAACACCAGGTACCAGCAGGAAGTGATGTGGGGCCACCTTGCGCACATCCTTGAACAGCTCGCCCTGGGTGGCACCAACAACATACATCATGTTGTCGGCATTGCCCCACTGCTGACTGACGCGCAGCACTTTCTCAAACAGGTATTCCGGTTCTGGTGAGAGCGAGGTGGTCATCTGGAAGTCATGGCTTCCCTTGTTGCTGGTGAGCGCAAGCAGGATGACCCACTTGCCCTCATACTGTAGGAACGGTGTCACCGAGTCTTCGCCCATGTAGGGAGCAACGGTGAGTGCGTCAACATCGTACTCCTCAAAGAACGTGCGGGCATATAGCTGCGATGTGTTGCCAATGTCGCCACGTTTGGCATCGGCAATGATGAGGTGGTGTGGATGCTTCTCCTTCAGGTAGTTGATGGTCTTGACGAAGCTCTCCATACCCTTCAGTCCGTATGCCTCATAGAAGGCCAGATTGGGCTTGTAGGCTACGCAATAGGGTGCTGTGGTGTCTATTATTGCTTTGTTGAACTCAAACACTGGGTCGTGCAGGTCAAAGATGCATTGTGGCATCTTCCTAGGGTCGGTGTCTAGGCCCACGCAGAGGAAGGAGCGCTTCTGACGTATCTGTTCTATTAGTTCTTTTCTGTTCATTTTGCAGTTTAGGTTATGTTATTGTAAAAGAATAGTGCAAAGTTACGTAAAAAGATTGGTCTGTCCAAAGGATAGTACTACTTTTTCATGTTTGCAGCATTCTGCCGGCTATTATGTGGCTATTGATACATGGCAATGATTGTCTTGAAATCATTGGGCAGGAGGTCGAAGCATGGCTGTGCCAGCGTTGGTGGTACTCCCATTCCTGGTGTGGAGGCGGCAATGCCCCCCGCTATGGCCGCCATGGTGTCGGCATCGCCACCTAGCGAAACGGCATTGCGTACCGTCTGCTCGTAACTGTTGCCTTGCAGCCAGCAGATGATGCTCTCGGGCACACAGCGGTCGCAGAGAATCTCGAAATGGTAGTCAGGCCTTATCTCTTCAACGGTTCTGTTGAGGTTAAAGCCGAAAGTGCTCTCGATGTATCTTCTTATGGTATCCTTGTCGTTGCCCTTACGTGCAAGCATCACGGCGGCAGCAACACTCTGTGCCCCGCGTACAGCCTCGTCGCTGTCGTGGGTGATGCGTGCCGACATCTCTGCCAGCCGCAACACCTCGCCTATCTCATCGCTGGCATAGCCTATGGCTGTGACACGCATGGCGGCTCCATTGCTGGCAATGCCCTTGCGGTCTATAGTTCCTCCGCTCTCAAACCATGCCTGGAAGCCTCGTCCCCACACATTCTTGTCTTTGAAGCGTAGTGAATAGTCCAACAGGTTCTGGCGCAGATGCTGCTCTGTGCGTTCGCCCGACAGCCAGTTGGCAATGGCTACGGTGAGTATGGTGTCGTCGCTGTAGTCGTTCAGCTTCAGTTCAAAGTTGTAGTCTTTTGTGCGGTCGGCGCGCAACTCGTATGGCAGGCCAACGATATCGCCTACTGCAGCTCCGATAATGCCTGTTGTTGGTGCTTTCATAAGTTTGTCTTTACTTTCTTACTCTCAGTGTGGTTTGGCGGTGTTTGCATCCATTTTTTACCAAGTAATATTTTGAAGATTACTTAGGTTGGCAACGCAACATCAGAAACAATTAATAGGTGAAAGTACCGAATTCCGATTGGATGGTGAGCGAGCGCTTCCCCTCCTCTATACGGCCCACCACCTGGGCGTCGATGTTGAAGCTGCGGCTAATGGCAATAATCTGCTCGGCCACTTCCGGACGTACGTATATTTCCATGCGGTGGCCCATGTTGAACACCTGGTACATCTCGCGCCAGTCGGTGCCAGAGCACTCGTGTATAGCCTGGAACAGCGGTGGCACAGGGAACATGTTGTCCTTTATTACGTTGCAGTTGTCGCCCACGAAATGGAGCACCTTTGTCTGTGCACCTCCAGTGCAGTGAACCATGCCGTGAATCTCTGGGCGCAGCTCGTCGAGCAGTTTCTTGATAACAGGGGCGTAGGTGCGGGTAGGGGAGAGGACGAGCTGACCCATGTCGACGGGCAAACCGTCGACCACGGACGTCAGGCGGTATTTGCCGCTATAGACGAGTTCGTCGGGCACGGCGTGGTCGTAGCTCTCGGGATATTTCCCGGCAAGGTACTTTGCAAAGACATCGTGTCGTGCCGAGGTGAGTCCGTTGCTGCCCATACCGCCGTTGTAGCGCTGCTCGTAGGTAGCTTGTCCTGTAGAGGACAGGCCTACGATGACATCTCCCGGACGTATGTTGGCATTGTCTATGACATCTTTTCGCTTCATGCGGCATGTTACGGTGCTGTCAACAATTATGGTGCGCACCAGGTCGCCTACATCGGCAGTCTCTCCGCCAGTAGGCCAGATACCTATGCCCATGCCCCGCAACTCGCTTAGCAGCTCGTCGGTGCCGTTGATAATAGCCGAGATTACCTCTCCGGGAATAAGCATCTTGTTGCGACCTATGGTGG
>CAMYZK010000196.1 GCA_947303825.1 uncultured Prevotella sp.
TTCTGTCCCCACCAGAACCACGAGCCGTTGTTCTCGTGCCACGGGCGGAAGATGATGGGCACCCTTTGGCCTTGGCTGTCCGTCAGTGTCTCTATGAAGTCGGCCACGCGCTTCATCCACGTCTGGAACTTCTCGTGCTCGGCACCTCCTGGCAGCACTCCCTTTACGATGGTGGTGTCTCTCACGTCCCACGACGAGCCTTCGGGGAACTTCTGTCCTGAGCGTCCGCCGTCGTCGCTGGTGGTGCGTGGGTTACGCGGATGCCAGCTCAGGGTCACTATGCCGTCGCGCTCTACGTGAGCCACGAGCTGCTCGCGAATGCGGTTGAAGGGCACGCTGTCGAGGTTCTTCTCATCGCCCAGCTCAATGCCTCCCAGGTCGAAGCCCATCACGGCGGGGTAGTCGCCCGTGACATCCTTGATGTCGCTACGCCCGTACTCCCACTGCCAGTTCACTCCGTAGAAGGGGGCATCCTGGTGACCGGCCATGTAGCCCCGGCCTCTCAGACTGTCCAGTCGCTGTTGCAGTGCCGCTGCCGGGGTGTTGGGGCTCTGCTGTTCTGTCGTGGCGGCATTCTTGTTGCCGCCGCAGGCCACCAGCAGTGTTGCTGCCATGGCCAGTGTGATTCCTAATATCTTTTTCATCTTCAGTATTTATTTGTGAGGCAAAGTATTATAATAAACTCTTCACTTATAAAAATGCTTCACTCTCCACAGGGGCTTCACCCCTGCCTGGACGATTGGTACTCACCATCGTCTTCTGTCGCCCCGTCGGGGCTTAACTCTTAACTCTTAATTCTTCACTCCTAACTCCTTCAACAGCCAGTTTTCCCACTCGTCCCACTGCTCCTGGTACCAGAAGTGCCAGGTCATGGGGTATGGTGATATTTGCTTGGGGCCTTTCACCACATTGTATGTTGCCCATGCCGTGGTGGGCGGCACCACGTCGTCGCAGTAGCCAAAAGAGAACCACCCCTTCTGCTTGTCGGTGATGAGACGTGCGAAGTTCACCCCGTCGTAGTAGCGCGATGTCTCTATTTGGCTGTCCTGTCCCTTCCCCTTGTTCCAGTAGAAGTAGTGTGGCCATCCGCATGCCACTCCCTTGAGCGAGGCGGTGTGGTCGCACAGTGCGGCATGCACCGGTGCATAGCAGGTGATGCGCTTGTCCAGTCCGGCGGTGGCCAGCGAGAGGAATCCTCCCTGTGAGCTGCCGCTCACCCCCATCTGCTTTCCGTTCCACGGGGTGTATTGCTCAATATAGTCTAGAGCGCGTATACATCCCAGCACCACACGCTTGTAGTAGCTCTTGTCGCGGCTGTCCATACCCCACTCCCAGTAGTTCATCAGCGCACCGTTGAACACGTCGTCGTAGACCTTCTGCTCCATCGTCACCGAGATGCCGTGGATGCCTATCTCCAGCGTTATGGCTCCCTGCGATGCCGTGTAGACATCGCCGCCGTAGGGTCGCACGCCGGCACCGGGTACGCGCAGCAGGGCGGGGTAGCGTCCCTCCTTCACCGGCACGCAGAGTATGCCGTAGGTGCGCCAGTTGTCTTTGATGTTCTGGAAGCTCACCTCGTATACGTTCACATCCTTGGTGCAACGTTCGGGCAGCAGCCGCCGCGTGGGGTTGAGGTCCACCTTACGGGCCTGGGCAATGGCCTCCTGCCAGTACGACTCGAAGTCGGCGGGCATGACGGTGGTGGGCTGCAGCTTCTCGGGCGAGAAGGCGGCGGCACAGGCTCCCTTATAGTCCTTGCCGTCGATGCTGGCCGTAACATCTACACGGTAGAATCCGGCGGTCTTCATGGTGCCGCGCAGGGTGAGGCGACCGTCTTTCAGCGTGAAGTGCTTATGCTCGGTTTGATACATCTCCGGTCCGGCAGCATAGTCTATCTCTACATTGTTTACCAGTGTGCCCGAGCGGCGCACTTCTATGTCGAACTGTGCCGTCTCTCCTGTTTTGTAGGTCCAGTCCTGGTGGTTGGGTTCCACCGTTACCACTATGTTGCTGCCCCTTATCTGACTCAGGAGGGGTAAGACAGCCATGAGGCTAACAATAAGGCATAATGTCTTTTTCATTGTTACTGTTGCATAGGTTTTCAAGGTGCAAAAGTAGTGATTATTTTCCAATAGCTATGATACTTTTTTTGCAGATTGTGAAACACTTGCCTTCTAAACTGAATAATTCAAGATGTCTCCCTTACAAACTCAAAAAAAAACAGTTATCCGCTTATCCTACACCCAATACTGATTATCAGTGGATTAGTGCGAAATTATCCGCATGTTATCCGCTAATTATCCTACACCCAGGGTAGATGAAAGATGACAGATGATAGATGAAAGATATGATTACCTACATAGTCAGATGACAGGTGAAAGATATGGTTAGCTTGTTATGGAATATAAAAGGCACCGTTATGTCTAAAACAACGCGTGCAGATTATTGTCCGAGCAGGACGGATTTTCGTCCGACGCCCCCTCTTTTTTTCGGACGCCCCTCTCTTCCCCGTAACGCATTAAAATTTGTGGTTATTTGTGGTAATTTGTTTAAAAGAGATTTTATTTTTTCGCCGTAAACGCCACTCCTGCCACGGGGACACCATACAAAATTACAGAAAAAAATAGTAATCTGCAAACAAAAAATTGTTAAATTCGGTCTTGGGTGTAGGATAATTTGCGGATAACATGCGGATAATTTCGCACTAATCCACTGATAATCAGTATTGGGTGTAGGATAAGCGGATAATTCGTTTTTTAACGACTGTGCATTACCCAACGGGAGAAGAGGAAATGGGAAAAACGGTAGTACAGTTGTAAAGATACTTATTCTCCAGCTTTATCTTTCCTCAATTGTAGACCAAGTAATAGAAAAGTAGCGAAGAGGCTGACTTTTCCGCACGTTTCTCTTCGTTTTCGCCCGTTTTTTGATTTTTTAAGGGTTCGAAGAGGGCGTGTTTCGTTTCTTTTGCGTATTTATGCAACCGTGTCCCTAACTGGACATGGCTCTTACATCTCCGAAATCACCACCTCGATAGATAGACGAGCCAAAACGAAATAGCGTTTAGCCTGAATTATTCATAGACCGCCCATGTTGAGGGGGCTTCCGTGAGGTTCGGTGGCTCGAGTGGTATTTTTGGGGAAATCGCACAGACCGTCCCTGACGTTTTGCGGCTGAATTGTTTCCGTCAAGCCGCAGAACTTGCGGAAGTTAAATTCACTAAAAATACAAGTTTTGTTGAAAAAATTTGGTGGAATGAGAAAAAAGTAGTACCTTTGCAGCCGTTCAGTGGAATGAGGAGCTTCTCGAAAGCTCCTCATTCTTTCATAAAATACAGTATAGATGATAACGAAAGAAGTAATCAAACAACTGGTGGAAGAGTGGCTGCAGACAAGCGACTACTTCCTGGTAGACATCGTCATGGACAATGGCAACGACCGGATAGCCATTGAGATTGACTGCGCCGACGGAGTGTGGATTGAAGACTGTGCCGCACTGAGCCGTTTCTTGCAAGAGCACCTTGGCGACGAACTGGGCGAATATGAGCTGGAAGTGGGCAGTGCCGGACTGGGGCAGCCCTTCAAGGTGGAACAGCAGTACCTGAACCATGTGGGCGACCAGGTGGAGGTGGTGAATGCTGATGGCAAAAAGACTACCGGTACGCTGAAAAGCGTGGACGGGCGCAACTTTGTTGTCACCACACAAGAGAAACAGGTGCCCGAAGGGAAGAAACGCCCCGTAAAAGTTGACGTTGACCTGGAATTCTCGATGGACAGCGTAAAGAGCACACGCTATCTGCTGGAGTTTAAATAGTTGAGAGTGTAGATCGGGACGCAAGAATACTTCAAATTGAAATTCAAAAAATAAGATAATAATAAATGGCAACAAGAAAAGATGCGAAGGGACCAAGCATGTTTGAGACCTTCCAGGAGTTTAAAGAGACGAAGAACATTGACCGCACCACACTAGTCAGTGTGCTCGAGGAGAGTTTTCGTAATGTTCTGGCAAAGATGTTTGGCAGTGATGAGAACTTCGATGTCATTGTCAACCCCGACAAGGGCGACTTTGAGATTCACCGCCATCGCATAGTGGTGGACGACGATGAGGTACAGGACGAGAACAAGGAGATAGCACTCAGCAAGGCCCTGGAGATTGAGCCTGACTATGAGGTAGGCGAGGAAGTGAGCGAAGAGGTGGACTTCACCAAGTTCGGACGCCGCGCCATACTGAACCTGCGCCAGACCCTGGCCTCGAAGATCCTGGAGCTAGACCACGATGCCCTCTATCAGAAGTACAAAGACAAGGTGGGAACCATCATCTCTGCCGAAGTGTACCAGATGTGGAAGCGCGAGGTGCTGCTTATGGACGATGAAGGCAACGAGCTGCACCTTATGAAGAGCGACCAGATACCCAACGACAGCTATCGCAAGGGTGAGACCGTAAGGGCACTGGTGAAAGAGGTGACCAACGAGAACAACAATCCGCGCATACTACTCAGCCGTACCAGCCCCGACTTCCTCAAGAGGATGATGGAGGCCGAGGTGCCCGAGATAGCTGACGGACTTATTGCCATACGCCGTGTGTCACGCATGCCGGGAGAGAGGGCAAAGGTGGCCGTAGAGAGCTTCGACGACCGCATAGACCCCGTAGGAGCATGCGTAGGCGTGAAGGGAAGCCGTGTGCACGGTATAGTAAGAGAGCTGGGCAACGAGAATATAGACGTCATCAACTATACCTCTAACATCCAGATTTTCATACAGAGAGCACTGTCGCCTGCTAAGGTGACAAGTATCACCCTCGACCAGGAGAACAAGAAGGCTGAGGTGTATCTGCAGCCTGAGGAGGTGAGCCTGGCAATAGGCAAGGGCGGTATGAACATCAAGCTGGCAAGCATGCTCACCGAATATACCATCGACGTGTTCCGCGTGGTGAACGAAGGAGAGACCGACGAGGACATCTACCTGGACGAGTTTGCCGACGAGGTAGACCAGTGGGTTATCGATGCCATCAAGAACTTGGGATACGACACAGCCAAGGAGGTGCTGGGAGCACCGCGCGAGCTGCTGATAGAAAAGGCTGACCTGGAAGAGGAAACCGTAGACCACCTGCTGGAAGTACTCAGGGCAGAGTTTGAATGAGTTAAGAATTAAGAGTTCTTTGCAAGCAAAGCGGCAGAGCCGAGCGAAGAATTAAGAGTTATCGCCTATAGCGAGTAGGAATTATAAATTAAGACTTAATTTGCGGATAATTCTAAAGTCGTAATTCTTAATCGCAGCGAAGCGAGAATAATTCTAAATTCTAAATTCTAAAATCTAAAAAGAAAGAATGGGAATAAGATTAAATAAAGTA
>CAMYZK010000197.1 GCA_947303825.1 uncultured Prevotella sp.
TCTTGTCTACATACACGCAGCCGTTCTCCTTGAAGTCGGGGAACCACTGCCTTCCTATACCGTATTTACGTTTCTCTGCCATAGCCTGTTGCTGTTTTCTCGGTGCAAATATACGGAATTATTTCCTAACTACCAATAATATGGCAGAAAAGTTTCGATGCACCCCACTCACCTTCTCCGAGGGTACTTCGCACCGCTAGACAAATTTAGAGTTATTGAGAGACAACTGCTTAGCGGTCATGCTGCGGTTCAACCGCATAGTACGTGTTTTTTTCTTTGTTCTTCTCTCGCTTATTTGTACTTTTGGCTTCGCCAAAGATACTTTCGCTCGGAAATGAAAAGAAAAACTTCTTTTCTTTTGCATTTCTCTCGCTTTGTACCTTTGGCTGCGCCGAAGGTACTTTCGCTCGGAAGAAAAAGAAAAAAGTATTTTTTCTTTGTTCTTCTCTCGCTTATTTGTACCTTTGCAGCGAAAAGAAGGAAAGATGCTAAAAGATTTACTTCAGCTGCCTACGGGACAGTATACATGGCGCGAGATGACGCGGTGGCTGTGGATGGTGCTCAGGGGCAACCGTCTGCAGGCGGTGCTCAATGCTGCCATCGGGCTGGCGGGCGTGGCACTGAGCCTGCTCACGGTGTGGGCCATGCAGCGTGCCATCGACACGGCATCGCACGTAAGGGAGGGGTCGCTCTACTGTGCCGTGCTGCTGCTGGCAGCCATCATACTGGCCGAGTTTGGCGTGGGCATCTCCAGGGTGTGGATACGCAACATACTGGGGGTGCGGGCCCAGAACCGGCTGCAGATGCGCATCATGAAAAAGCTGATGCGCCAGCAGTGGCAGGGCCGCGAGGCAATGCACACGGGCGACATAGTGAACCGCCTGGAGGAGGATGTGCGCCAGGTGGTGAGCTTCCTCACCGAGACGCTGCCGTCGGTGCTCAGCACGCTGGCCATGTTTGTAGGGGCCTTTGTCTACCTGCTGGGCATGGATGTGTGGCTGGCCATCATCACCACTGCCATACTGCCGCTGTTTGCCATTGTGAGCCGCTTCTACATGGCGTGCATGCGCCGCTACTCCAGGCAGGTGCGCCAAACCGACAGCCGCATACAGAGCCTGCTCACCGAGACGCTGCAGCACCGCACGCTGCTGAAGAGCATGGTGGCCGAGGCTCAGGCGCTGACACGCCTCTACAACACGCAGCGCACCCTGCGCCAGTGGGTGAGGCGGCGCACGGGCTTCTCGGTGGTGAGCAACCTCTTCTTGAACCTGGGCTTCTCGCTGGGATATATCATAGCCTTCCTCTGGGGAGCACTGCGCATGCAGGCGGGCACCCTCACCTTTGGCGGCATGACGGCCTTCCTGCAGCTGGTATACCGCATACAGGGTCCGGCACGCGAGATAACCCATCTGGCACCCGCCTTCGTGAGCATCTTCACCGCTGCCGAGCGACTGATGGAGCTGGAGAAGGCCCCCTGCGAGGAGCAGGGCGAGCCGCTGCCCATGGAGGCTCCCTGCGGCATACGCTTCGAGGGTGTCACCTTCGGCTACGGGGCTCCGGGACAGAAGCCTACTTTGGACAACACCTCGCTAGACTTCACCCCTGGCTCGTGCATGGCCGTCATGGGCACCACCGGGGCGGGCAAGACCACGCTGATGAGGCTGCTGCTGGCACTGGTACACCCCCAGCAGGGACACATCTATATATATAACGACAAGGAGCAGCAGGAGCTGTCTACACGCCACCGCTGCAACTTCGTATACGTGCCGCAAGGCAACACCCTACTCAGCGGAACGCTGCGCGAAAACCTGCTGCTGGGCAACCCCGACGCCACCGACGAGCAGATGCACGAGGCACTGCGCCTGGCCTGTGCCGACTTTGTGGCCGACCTGCCCGACGGCCTTGACACCGTCTTCACCGAGCTGGGAGGCGGACTGAGCGAGGGGCAGGCACAGCGCATCAGCATAGCCCGCGCACTGCTGCGCCCCGGCAGCATCATGCTGCTCGACGAGGCTACCAGCGCCCTCGATGCCGACACCGAGCAGTGCGTGCTCAGCAATATTGTGGGGAGCAGAGAGGCAGCCCGTAGAACGGTGATTATCGTCACCCATCGACAGGCTGCCCTCAGCTATTGCTCAAAAGTGGTAACAGTGGGGAGTTGAGAATTGAGAGTTAAGAGTTGAGAGTTCTTGGCAAGCCAAGCGGCAGAGCCGAGCGAAGAGTTAAGAAGTATCGCCTGCGGCGAGTAAGAATTAAGAGTTAAGCCCCGACGGGGCGACATATCACAGGCAGGGGTGGAGCCCCTGTTAAGAGTTAAGAATTTGCTACCGCAGCAGGGTAATCATATCTTTCATCTATCATCTTTCATCTGATTAAGCATCGCGGTAGCAAACTCTACACTCTACACTAGAAACCATCGCGGTAGCCAATTCTTCACTCTTCACTCTTCACTTAATAAAGAATTTTCCTCACGGTGCCGTCGGCCTGACGCACTATCTGAATGCCCTTCTTCATGCCCTGCAGGCGCTTGCCATCGAGCGAGAAGATTTCCTCGCTCTGGTTACCGCCCACGTTTGTCAGCTGTATTGCCGTGGTGCTACCGTCAATGCTGTACTTCGACAGTCCGCCGAACTCGTTGACGGCCTGCACCTTGAACATTGAACTTTGAACATTTGACGTTGAACAGTCGTACTCTGTGTCGGTGGTGATGCCGATGACCTCGTCGCCACAGGTCACCACATAGCAGATGGCGTAGGGCACGGGCTGCCACTTAAGCTTGCCGTCGGCCTGGGTGACGACGGGAGCCTCGCATGCCTCGCACATCATGTCGGGCTGCCAATTGTCATCGCCGCCACATACGTTCTTGATGGTGTACTGTGCAGCCTCCTCGTCGGTGAGGAAGTTCTTCACGTTGAAGCGCTCCACCTTCTGTCCGGTATTGCTGTCAACATAATAGTAGTACGACTCACGCTGCGAGAGGTCTACGGGATTGCCGTCGGCATCGACAGTGTTGTAGTCGGCCCAGAGTGCGGGCAGTCCGCCCATGGTGTTGTACCACCCCTTGGCAGGGATGTTGATGAAGGTCTGCGTGTTGATGAAGACAGTCTTCGGCTCGTTGTGCCAGGGGCGTCCAAGCCAGATGTCGGTGACGTTGACACCCTTGCGGGGACGGATGACGTTGTTCTGGAACACATAGCCCCACTTTACGTCGGCAGCATGGCTGGGAGCCACTATGTAGCCGCCCGACGGACGGTTTATCTCCAGCGTGTCGCCGTCCAGATAGACGTTGCCGCTGTTGTAGATGAAGTCTACGGCACCCTCGATGACCGAGTTCCTGATGTAGTGGCGGTTGTTGGAGGTGGAGGTGGTGATCCAGGTGTCCTGATAGGAGAGAAGGGCCACGCCGTTGAGGGCTATGCGGTCGCCAATGGTGTTCAGAGCCAGTGCCTGCGGGCCTGCCTGCTGCTCGTGACCGTAGCTGTTCTCCATGGTGAGGTTCTCGAAGAAGCAGTTGTTGGCATTCACCACGACAGTGGCAGCCACGCTGACGTGCTGGGCGTTGGGGCCTCCGGCCATGCGGTCGTCGAGGATGACTGTATTGTCGCGCTGCTGGCCAATGAGGTGTATGTACGGCTTCGTCTTAGGGATGTCGACGTGCTCCTTGTACTGTCCGTTCTTGATGAAGATGAGCCAAGGTTTGGCACGTCCTTCGGGAGCTGCGTCGATGGCGGTCTGGACGGAGGTGTAGGTCTTCTCGACGGGGAAACCGTCGAGCGTACTACCGTCGGCAGCGACAAGGGCGTCGTAGAGGCGCATCTCAGGCTGCTTGCGCTCCATGGTGGTGAAGTTGAGCTTGACGGCAGCCACGGGGTTGCCACTGCGCGATGTCAGCACGCCGGCAGGCATCTCGAAGCTGTAGGCAGTGCCGTACTTCAGGCCGCTGTACTTGAAGATGGCGCTCTTACCGCTGATAATGGGGGTGAGGGTCTCGACGGGGGAACCGTCGAGCATGAGGGTGGCTGTGCCGGTGCCCATCTTCACCTTGTTGTCGAAGTTGAGTATGATGCTGCCGTTGGCACTCACGTCGCTGGCACCCTCAACGGGATTACTGCTTACTAGCAGCGACTGCTGGCTGGCAGCACCACTGGCATCGGCAAGCACGAAGATCTCGGCGATGCTGGTGCCGTCGTAGTCGCTCTCCACACCCACCTTCGGCGATGTGCGGTCGGGCATCCAGCGAATCCACACGCGCTGCTGGTCGTTGGCCTCTGCGGGCAGCTGGAACTCCTTCGGGCCGTCCCATCCACGGGCAGGCGGGTTGAACGTGCCGATGGTGGTGAACGTCTGACCGTCGATGGAGTACTGCACGTTGTTCACCGAGTATGTGTTGTAGTCATCGCCGATGCACGACGAGATGACGAGGTTCTCATATCCCTTCGACGAGAACGATATCTCCCAGTACCATTCCTCGCTCAGATATTTCCATATACGTGCGGCATACTTGCCGTTCTCCTGTCCGTTGCCAATGCCACGGGTGAGCCAGCTGGTAGTGGTGCCGTCGGCCTTGCGCAGCGAGAGCATTCCGGCGTTCTCCGAGTCGGCCTTGTAGTCGGCGGCACGGTCTTTGGCGGGCTGGTCGTAGTAGAGATCCCATCCCACGATGAAGTCGGCAGCCGAGAAGTTGGCGGTGACGTTCTTCTCACCGTCCATCCTGAGCTCGCACTCCTGCCCGGTGCCCTGTGCGTCGCCTTCCCATCCTGTGAATGTCAGGATGCGGTTGTTGATGGCTGTCAGCTTCACGTCGGTGCCTTCCTCATAATAATGCACACCGTCAATGACATTGCCCGTCGGTGCATACTGCACGAGATTGTCGTTCACTCCCTCAGAGCGTTTCAGTCTCAGGGCATAGACATTGTTCTTGGTATATGTGGCAATCAGTGTTGTGTTGGCAGAAATGTCGAAGCTGTAAGGGTTGTCGGCAGACACAGTGTTTCCTTTCTCGTCAACCCAGGCAGCAAAGTGGTAGCCGAAATTCTCTGTAGCCGAGACGGTGATATGTGTACCCTCGTCGAACTCGTTTCCTACAGGATTGGTCGAGACCTTGCCTGCGCCCTCCGTTCCTAGGCTTACGCTGAGCGTGTAGACGGGAACAGACTCAATCTGGCCCTCCACGTCGCCGGTAACGACCACGTCGCTGAAGGCATACTGCTTGTTGGTGGCCAGGTTGCGGATGTAGATCATCAGCTCGACGGCTGAACCGTCGAGCACAGTGCCGATGGCTGTCAGGTCGTAGTTGTCCTCAGTATAATAGGGGGCGTCCTTGACCAGTTGAGGGC
>CAMYZK010000198.1 GCA_947303825.1 uncultured Prevotella sp.
GGGACTTGCTCAATTGACGGAGTGCCATATCAGCAATCGTTTTGTTGAAACGACGGTAACGAAGGGTACTTTCCTTCGGGAAACAGCCCATAACAGGTACCTTGGTAATACGCTCTGAGCGCATGCGGTCGCGCAGGGTGCGATCGAGCATCTCGATGATGAAGAAGTAGAGTGCAGTAAGGAAGAACGTGAGCATAAATGCACCAAGCAGTATCATCATACGGTTGGTGGGCTGGGCGTTCAACGGGAACACAGGCGGGTTAAGCTGCTTAAGGGTGGCGGTGGACATCTGTAGGTTGCGCTGGCGCAGGCGTGCAGAGTTCAAAGCCTTCAGCATCTCCATATAGTTGGCCTCGATAAAGCCTATGTGACGTGACTTACGGTCGATTGTGGCACCAAGAGGAGAATAGAATTTGTACTGGTCGTCAATTTTGGCGCGCATATATTCATATACCCCAATCTCTGCTTTTGTCTTTTCAAGAAGAATGACCTGATCCAGCCACTTGTCAATAAGCTCTTTGGCCTTCACTCCAGTATCGGTACTGTAAGTCTCTGCCTCAATACTAGCTGTAAGCTTTTTAATACCCTCGTCGGCAATAGCCAACTCGCGTTCAGCCTTTGCCAATTCCAGCTGTGCTTCGCTGCTGGTACCGCCGCTCTCGCTGTTCATCAGCTTCAAGTTGGCTATGCGCGACTGTAGGCGTGAAATGTCACGCACCATGGCGGTAAAGTTCTGGTTGTTCTCAATAATCTTCTGACGGTTGCCCAACTGACGTTTGAAATAGTTGATAAGCGCCTCGGTGGTGGCCTGGTTCTTACGAAGGTCGTTTTCAGTGTTCTGCTGGTTCATCTCCATAATGGTGAGCTGCTTGGTCTGCTCGCCGTAGTTGATGATGCGGTGTCGCACGTTGTAGCGAATGAGGTCTTGCTCGGCAGCGTTGAGCACTTTGCTGAGTTTTGCCACCTCGCGCTCAAAGAACTTTATCACGTTGAGAGTCTCACCGTAACGCAGCTGCTGGTATTGATGTGCAAACACCTTGTTGAGAATGTCAAGGGTGTTATAGCATATTCCTGGGTCGTTGGCCGAGTAGGCGATATCGATAATGTCACTGTCGCTAAGGCGAAGAACCTTCAGACGACTGGTGATGCTGGTAACGCTGAAATAGGGATGGTTGTTGATAAGGTTATAGAGGTAGTTGTCTTGTGAGGGCTTCTCGTAGGCTTTCAGCCTTGCATACGACTCCTCCTCGTTGTCGTGAATGAGTGCTTTGACATCTGCGGGAACAGATTCGTGAAGCTGCCGGAAATGTTCTGCCTGAATATAGTTGTTGTCTTTGTTCGGGTTACCCTTAAGCATGGTACGTGCAAACAGGCGCAGTGCAACCTCGTGTATGGTGTTGTCTGTCTGAATGATGAGCATCAGGTTAGTGATGTTCGTCTGTGCATTACCACCTGCCGAACCATTTCCTTCTATGCTATAGCCTGTTATCATGCCAGTATAGATGGTGGTGTTGGCATCATATACCCTTTCCATGTTGCGGGTAAGGAACCATGCTACAACAAGAGCGATAAGTGGCAGTATAATAAGATACCAGCGTATCTTATAAAGAAACCTTACTATATATCTGAAAATATCCATAGTCCTTGAATTGTTGGGTTATTTCTTTTCTTTTTTTGCAACTTTGTCTTTCTCTTTTTGCTTTTCTGCCTCTTCTTTCTTTAGGCGTTCTGCTTCTTTCTGTTCCTGCTTTTCAAGCTTAATCTCTTCTTCTGCAGCTTTCTTAATACGCTTCTCAACCTCCTTGTTTTCTTTGGCAATCTGCTTTTCCGACTTTGTTACGTCTTCGTCAAGTGTGATTTCAGTTGTGGTGTTGGTAATGATTGGCGTATGGGTTAGAATCTCAAGCGTAATAATGTCTATAGTAATCTGAGTGAGAAGGCCTTGATAAGTACCCACTGCTGATTGTGAGCGCTGGCCTGTCCAAGCATAGTCTTCAATCTCAAAGTTGCCGTGGTGGAATTCTCGTTCATTAAGGGCTGATGCCCCCTGATAAATAGCAGCATTCTCACCGGCAGTCTTCAGTGCGGTGAGATTATTTGTTATTTTCACGTAAAGTGTGGCTATCTGGAGCTTCAGCTGGTCGTAGGCCCTGTCTTTTTCTATTTGAGCCTTGTCTAGCTCTAGCTTTTTGCGCTTTACCGATGGGCCCAGGTCGAGAATTTCTTCTACTGAAATGCTGAAGTTCACTCCTACATTCCAATAGCTCTGCTCACCGCCCTGATATTGCATCAGGATGGGAGTGTAGGTGTTTGAAGTGTTGTTCCACATGTCGGTCTTACCATACGAGTAGTTGCCATGTCCCGTTATGTGTGAGAATATCTTCTTCTTCTCCTTGGCAACTTCGGCGGCTGCAATTTCCTGCGCCTTCGCCAAGCTGAGGATGTCAGGGTTTGACTTGGCGTTTTCAAACAATACTGCAAGTGGCGGCAGCTTGAATGTGGAGAAATAAATATCCTTTTCAACGCTGGAGTCAAAGAATCCTGCGTTGATGCCGCTGTCATCGGCTCTTGACTGTGCCCCTGCTCCTGTTGCAGCGGCTCCCATTATCAAGGTAAGTATTAATTTCTGATAATTCCCTTTCATAGTGGTCTAAACGTTTTCTTTTTGTATGAAAGAAAATAACGTACGGAATATTATTTTCATGTCTAGTTTGAAGTTGTATGTCTGTCCGTAAGTGATGTCAAGCTGTTTACGCTCTTCTGCTGACATGTTGCCGCCCTTGCCTCTTTCCTCTACCTGCCATAGACCTGTAAGTCCGGCGGGAGCCATGAAACGGTCGATGCTAGAGTCGGCAGTAAGCTTTTCGGCTTCATAGAGAGGAAGAGGACGGTTGCCTACCACCGACATGTCTCCCTTGAGAATGTTGAATAGTTGTGGCAGTTCGTCAATGCTGTATTTGCGAATGAAACGCCCAACCTTTGTGACGCGTGGGTCGTTCTCTATTTTAACAAATGCGTTGCTTATTTCCTCTTCTTTCTGTTTGTTGAAGTCGCTCTCAGCCATTACAAAGTCGTCGCCCACAAGCATCGTCTCGTCGTCGCTTATCATCATGTCCGACTCCATTCCCATCTCCATCATGGTCTGCTCGGCCTCGTCGCCAAGAGGAGCCGTCAGCGTGGTCTTCGGATCTGCGTCTTCGTGATGCTCTGCGTATTGGTTGTTTGACTTGCTCAGTTCTTTCAGCCGCTCTTCAGCGTCAATATACATTGAGCGGAACTTCAGGAAATCAAACACTTTATAGTTCGTTCCCACTCTTTTCGACTTGAATAGCACTGGCCCCCTGCTTTCCAGTTTTATGGCGATAGCTGTTATGATAAGAACTGGTGAGAGGATTAATATGCCAAGTAATGAGCACAGAATATCGAAAGAGCGTTTCCATAATGGAATCTGGAACCTCAGTATGCGTTTCTTCGATACCTGAGTGTCGAACAGTATGCTTTCCCTGTTGCTGATGAACTGGAGCTTCTTGTTTAACTCGGTGACCGATGCCTTAGTGTCAAGTGTGTCATTAATTCCACACTGCTGATAGACTGTACGTTCCTCTCCGTTAAGCTTGTCAGTAAGAAGAATGATGTAAACGCCTTCACAGTTCTTCCTCAAGTATGTAATCGCTGTCACATCTTCAGTGCGAACATTTTTCTCATAGAAAATAATATAATGCTCGTTGTGGGCATGCGACTTACATTCATCAGCGGCCTCCATGTAGTTCCTTGTTATTCGAACCTGGCGGCCGGGAAGATATTTCATCCGTTCTTCTGTCTGCGGATTATTTCCTAAATATACAACACCTATCATTATGTTAGGGTTTTTGAACGATATGTCCTATTTAGTTTGGCAGAATCTTTTTAACTCTTATCTTCAGTTCCATAGGATTGAAGGGCTTCACTATATAATCTTCAGCTCCTATCTCAAGCAGTCGGATGCGTTCGCTGGTGGAATCTTCGCTTGAAAGCATAATCACAGGGATGTGGCGGAACAGCTCGTTTTGTTTAATCCACTCCAGAAAATCATCACCGCGCATGCCTGGCATACGTATGTCAGAAATGATGAGGTCGGGCGTGTTTCCTGCCTGGAGCCATTTCACACCTTGCAGTCCGTCTGGTAGCCACTGTACTTCATAGTCGCTCATAAGATAGATGGACAGAACCTTGGCAATTGTCTCTTTGTCGTCGAGAATTAAGATCTTTTTCTTCATATATGAATGGTGCTATTAGTTGTCTTTTGTTCACATTATGAGTGCAAAGGTATGAAAAAATTTTTAATTCAGCACAAATTATAGTAAAAAATAATATTTTTTTATCATTTTCTTTGGATAATACAAAAAAAAAGGAGAAATTTGCAGTTGAAACTATATTATTAATGTAAAAACAATAACATTTTTGTGATGGCAAGTTTCCTGTTAGGTTTCGATGTTGGCAGTTCATCTGTCAAGGCATCGTTGGTAAATGCTGAAAGTGGCAAGTGTGTGGCATCTGCGTTCTTTCCGGAGAAAGAAGCTCCCATAAAGGCTGTCAAGGCCGGGTGGGCAGAGCAGGAGCCTGAATCGTGGTGGCGTTATGCCAGCCAGGCTCTGCAGAAGATTATGGCCGAGAGCGGAGTCAAGGGTGAAGATGTGGCCGCCATAGGCATCTCTTATCAGATGCATGGTTTGGTGTGTGTCGATAAGGATCTCAAACCCTTGCGTCCTGCCATTATCTGGTGTGATTCGCGTGCCGTGCCATACGGCGACAAGGCTTTCCATGACCTGGGGGAAGAGCAGTGCCTGAGCCATCTGCTTAACTCTCCCGGCAACTTCACTGCAGCAAAGCTGGCATGGGTGAAGGAAAATGAACCAGACATATACAATTATATATATAAGGTAATGTTGCCTGGTGACTATTTGGCCATGCGTCTCAGCGGAGTATGCAACACTACGGTGAGCGGACTGTCTGAGGGTATGTTCTGGGACTTCAAACAGAACAGCGTGGCCCAGTTCCTGCTCGATTACTATGGCGTACCTGCCTCGTTTATACCCGACATCGTTCCAACCTTCTCTGTTCAGAGCACAGTCTGTGCCGAGGCTGCCACAGAGCTGGGCCTGAAGGCTGGCATACCTATCACCTATCGTGGAGGTGACCAGCCCAATAATGCCCTGTCGCTCAATGTCTTCGAGCCAGGCGAGATAGCCGCCACCGCCGGCACCAGTGGAGTCGTTTACGGTGTGCTAGGCGAAGTGAACTACGACCCTCAGAGTCGTGTC
>CAMYZK010000199.1 GCA_947303825.1 uncultured Prevotella sp.
TCGAAGCTGATGATGCCCCTGCTGTTCGTGCTGCTCATCGTCATTGCCGTGGCATCGTGCCTGCTGCCAGGAGCCAGCCGTGGCATCAGCTTCCTGTTCAGTCCCGACTTCTCAAAGATTGACGGCAACGTGATGCTTGGTGCCCTGGGCCAGGCCTTCTACTCGCTCAGCCTGGGCATGGGCTGCCTGTGCACCTACGCCAGCTACTTCAACCGCGACACCCACCTGGTGAAGTCGTCGGTGCAGATTATCTCGATAGACACGCTTATAGCCATCCTTGCCGGCCTGATGATTTTCCCGGCGGTGTTCAGCGTGGGCGGCGATGTCGGTGCGGGTCCGTCGCTGGTGTTCATCACCCTGCCCAACGTGTTCAACCAGGCGTTCTCGGCCATGCCGCTGGTGGGGCATGTCGTAGCACTGCTCTTCTACATACTCCTGTCGGTGGCGGCACTTACGTCGCTCATCTCCCTGCACGAGGTGAGCACGGCCTTCGTCCATGAGGAGCTTAACCTGTCGCGTCCGAAGGCCGCCACCGTCGTCACCGTGCTCTGCTCGCTGATAGGCGTGTTCTGCTCACTCTCTTTCTACAAGGCCGACCTGTCGCTGTTTGGCATGAGGCTCTTCGATCTCTTCGACTTCACCACCGGCCAGATCTTCCTGCCGCTGGGCGGATTCCTCACCTGCCTTTTCCTGGGGTGGTATGTGCCCAAGCGCATTGTACACGACGAGCTTACCAACGGTGGCAAGCTGCGCGGGCGGTTCATAGGGGGCTATCTCTGCTGCGTGCGCTTTGTATGCCCCACGTGCATACTGCTCATCTTCCTTCACCAGTTTGGAATAATCTAAAACGAGATGTTGCGCCAGTTCCTGACCATGCACCATAGCGAGCGGCGCATACTCTCTGTGCTGCTGGTGGCCGGTGTGCTGGCACTATTGGCCATCTCACTTCTTGGCAGCGGCTCTGACAACGATGCAGGCACTGCTGCCGACAAAGAGGCGGCTGCCCGTGCCGCCAGTGCCCGTAAAGGAGGGGGTGCCATGGACAGCTACAACGATAGGACGGCAGAAACGGCACCACGCCTTACCGCTTTTGACCCCAACACAGCCGACTCTGCCCAGCTGTTGAGCCTTGGCCTGCCACCGTTTGTAGTGCGCAACATTTACAAATACCGTTCCATGGGAGGGGTGTTCTCCGAGAGGGAAGACTTTGCGCAGCTTTATGGCCTTACGGTAAAGAAGTACAAGGAGCTGGAGCCCTATATCAAGATCTCTTCCGAGTACCGGCCTGCCTCAACGCTCTTTGCCTCCAGGGAGCGTCCGCAGCGCACGGGTCTTCGCCCTGCCACTGCTGCCGACAGTGCCGCCGTGGTCTACCGGCATAGCACAAAGCTGTCGGCAGGCGAGACGATAGACTTGTCGCTGGCCGACACTACCGCGCTGAAGACCGTTCCGGGCATAGGGTCGTACTATGCCCGCCGTATAGTGGAATATGGCAGACGCCTGGGTGGATATGTGAGCGTGGACCAGCTCGACGAGATAGAAGACTTTCCGCAGGATGCAAAGAAATACATCAGACTGGGTAAGCCAAGTGTCAAGAAGCTGAATGTCAACAACCTACAGATGGGAGAGCTGAGGAAGCATCCGTATGTAAACTTCTACATGGCACGTGCCATCACCGAATACCGTCGGCGCCAGGGGCGCATAGAGAGCCTCGACGACCTGCGCCTGCTCCCGGAGTTTACCGACGCGGCCCTTGCCCGTCTGCAGCCTTACGTGGAGTTTTAGGAGTTAAGAATTAAGAATTAAGAGTTAAGAGTTACTTCACCACCTTCTTTCCCCGACTCACGTAGATGCCCTTGCGTGAGGACTTGGTGCGCTGTCCGTGCAGGTTATACTGCTTGTCCTCGCTGTCGGTGGCTTTCACTGTGGTGATGGCCGACTGTGTGGCAGGCTTCACGATGAGTTTGCCGAAGTTGAACGTCATGTTGTAGTTCTGTGCCTCTCCACCCTGTACTATGATGAGGTACTCACCTGCCGGTGACTTCTCGTTTGCCATAGTGGTGATGGTAGGCTCAACGTTCCATGCGGGCTCCTTGTCGCGGGCCACCAGTCCCTCGTATTTCAGCTTGAACGTGGGGTTGGGCTCTCCCTCATATCTCTCGGCGTTTATCACCGTAGCCTTGGCATCGGCCTTGTGTACGAGGAGGTAACCCTCACCAAAGTTCACCGCCTCTGAGTTGACCACCGTTCCTGCGTTGATGTGTATGGCATATTTCCCAACGGGCGAATAGCTCATTGCTTCGCATGTGAGCATGGGTGTTCCCTCTATCGTACCTCCCGACACGGTGTATTTCAGCTCGGGGTTGTCCTGTCCGTATATTCTGGAGGCGTTGCGTGCCTTTACCATTGTCCCCACCTGGTAGATGTTTGCCTCGCCGAAGTCTTTCCACTGTGCGGCGATGACGTACTTCGACTTCAGTCCTGTGCAGACATACAGCTTTGCTGTGCCGAAGGGTAGTCCCTCGAAGACCCTCTCTCCCAGCAGCATGGGCACGCTGGTGGTAGTGATGCGCAGCTCGGTGAGCTTCTGGCATCCGCAGAAGGCCTCTCCGCCTATGGCCGAGAGGTTCTCGGGGAGGCGCACTCTTCTCAGTGTCTCACACCCTTTGAAGGTGCTGTCGGGCAGGGCGTTCTTCTGCAGCACTGCCTTTGTCAGGTCGAGAATGCGCAGCTTGCCTTCGTCGTTGGGTGTGCCGTCGGCATTGCGTCCGGCCAGCAGGCGCAGATACTGCAGGTCGCTGTTGTCGAGCGGTCCTTCAATGGTGAGCGTGCCAATGGGTGTCTCATTGTCGTCTTCGCTCTCCAGCATCTCCCTCAGCTCTCCGCCACGGGTGGTGGTCACCTTCTCCTCACGCACCTTGGAGTGGTTGTTGCTCTGTATGCCAATGATCATGTCCTGCTGCATGTTGAAGCTGTAGTATGAGGGGTTGAGGTGGCTCACGTAGAAATAGCCATCGTCGCTGCCTGACCATCCCCAGTTCACCGACACCTTGCCCTCGCTGTCGTAGCCGTCGAAGACGAAGGCATGGCCTCCGCTTTGGAAGCTGGCCCCGCCATAGTATACGGGTCCGTTCTCCGACAGCTCACGGTAAATCATGTCCATCCATTGCGGCTCGGAGTAGTAGTTGCGGTCCAGACACTGTGCGTTGTCAAAGCCGAAATAGCGTCTCATTCCGTCGGCAGCCTGGTTGCTGTATGCACCGCTACCCTCGTTAGGTCCGCCGTACTCCATGTTGACAGCCACGCCAACGTCGCGCATGAGCAGGGCTACGGCATCGGCCTGCTGCTGTGTGTAGTGCCCATTCTGGTAGATGTCAATCATGTTGTCCCAGTCGTAGAAGTCGGTCTCGAAGTCGGCGGTGACAGCCTCTCCGTTCATGTTGTTATGGGGATAGTAGATGGTGCGTGTGCCGCGTCCGTGCTGCGGAGTGCGATGATAGTTGAGAATCTGTGCCAACGCCGTTGCCACACATCCCGTGAGGCATCTCACCGAGCCGTTGAATACGGGGCATAAGCCGTTGTAAGGCTCATCCTGGTCCCACTTGGTGGTAACCAAGGGTGCTACCTCGTTGGGATATTTCGCTGGGTCGGGCTTGGTGACAAGCATCGGTGCTCCGCTGGCAGCTATCTCGCTGGCAGCAGCGTTGGTGGCCTGTAGCCACCACTCAAAGTTGGGGTTGGTGCCATCGCTGTAATGCGACAGCGACACGCCGAGCACTGCTGGCAGCGCATCGTCGGTGGCAACCACGGCAAAGCCGCCCTCCATGCTGCCCAGCACCTGCAGCTCGCTGGTCTGGCGCAGCACCGTCAGTGGTACCTGTCCTGGAGTCATGCCGCGGCTCAGGCATTGGCCTTTGATGGCCTGCCATGCGGCAGCGTTAAGCTGAGACTGTGTGCGCGGAAGGGCCATGACCGCTGTGGCAGAGAGCACTGCCATCATCACTGAAAACAATATCTTTTTCATCTTAAAACTATGATTGCATAAGGCAACTTGTAAAAATCGTGCAAAATTACTCATTTTTTTCCTAACACAAGCAGAAATATGGTGAAAGATTTGTAATTTTGCATTTATGGATGCAAAAGAACTGTTTGACATCTGTCTTGAGCTGGCAACTGCCGAGCCTTCGACCGCTGCCACGCGCAGGCTGCACGAAGTGCTGAAGCTGACGGCCGCCGAGGGTTGCCGCCGTCAGGGAGGTGCCTTTGGCAACCTCTTTGCCCAGGTGGACTATCTGTGCCGGCGGCTGTCTATGGATGTAGATGTCACCATAGGCATACAGACGGCCCGACGCCACAGCAACACAGGGGCAGCGATAAGCCATGAAGACTGGCCGCACGACGTGATGGCCGTGGCAAGGCTGGTGGAGGCCGTCTTTGCAACGCATATACCGGGCAAGCTGCTGTCGGCTCTGCCCCATTTCAGGGCAAGGCCTGTGACGCAGCTGAGAGCCGACAGGACCTACGTGCGCTGCATAGTGGAGCGCTTCACCGACACCATGATAGAGGCAAACACGTCTTACGGCAGGATAGCCATAGACTATGGCTGTGACGAGGGGGGCCGTGACTTCTCCTACCTGCGTAAGATTCTGAGGGTGGGCATGCAGCTCAACCTGCTGGACTGCAAGACGGACTCTGCCGCAGCAGAAGGGACTGTGGTGCCCGGAATGGTGGTGGTCGAACCCGACTTCTTGCTCGACATATCGTCGCTGTCAGCTTGCTTCACCAGCTACGGTCATCACCCGCTGTTATACACCCTGAACAGGCTTAAGCCACGCCCCAACAGCCAGGCTACCCTTTTGGGAAACTTTGCCGGGACAGCCCTCGACGAGATGGTGAGTGCGGCTGAGAGCAAGGGGCCACGCCCCACGCTGGCTGCCTGCCTGCAGCGCTCGTTTCGCGAACAGGCACTGAGGCTGTTGGCATGCCCGGACTTCGATGCCGACAAGTTCAGACAGCAGGCCGAGGAGCAGATGAAGAACATCGGCGAGGCTGTGGACAGTCTGGAGGATGTTTCCCAAGATGTGAACTTCCTGCTGGAGCCTTCCTTCGTATGTGAAAAGCTTGGCCTGCAGGGGCGCGTAGACCTGATGACACCCCTCCAAGGTTCAGGGTTTCAGGTTCCAGGTTTCAGGTTTCAGGATTCAGGTTCCGGGTTTCAGGATTCAGGTTCCGGGTTTCAGGATTCAGGTTTCAGG
>CAMYZK010000200.1 GCA_947303825.1 uncultured Prevotella sp.
GGCAAGACCATGGAGTTCAAGGTGGTGAAGATCAACCAGGAGTTCCGCAATGTCGTAGTAAGCCACAAGGCTCTCATCGAGGCAGAGCTGGAGGCCCAGAAGCAGGAGATTATCTCGAAGCTCGAGAAGGGTCAGATATTGGAAGGCACCGTGAAGAACATCACCAGCTACGGCGTGTTCGTAGACCTGGGCGGTGTGGACGGACTCATCCATATCACCGACCTGAGCTGGGGCCGCGTAGACGATCCGAAGAAGGTTGTCGAGCTCGACCAGAAGATCAATGTCGTCATCCTCGACTTCGACGAGGAGAAGAAGCGCATTGCCCTCGGTCTGAAGCAGCTCACCCCACATCCCTGGGATGCACTGGACAAGGAGCTCAAGGTGGGCGACCACATCAAGGGACGCGTCGTTGTCATTGCCGACTACGGAGCCTTCGTCGAGGTTCAGCCTGGTGTCGAGGGCCTTATTCACGTCAGCGAGATGTCGTGGAGCCAGCACCTGCGCAGTGCTCAGGAGTTCCTTAAGGTTGGCGACGAGGTTGAGGCTGTCATCCTCACTCTGGACCGCGACGAGCGCAAGATGTCGCTTGGCATCAAGCAGCTTAAGGAAGACCCATGGGAGACCATCGAGGTTAAGTACCCCATTGGCTCAAAGCACAACGCCAAGGTTCGCAACTTCACCAATTTCGGCATCTTCGTAGAGCTGGAAGAGGGTGTAGACGGCCTTATCCACATCAGCGACCTGAGCTGGACAAAGAAGGTGAAACACCCATCAGAGTTCACTAAGGTTGGCGAGCCTATCGACGCCATCGTTCTCGACATAGACAAGGAGAACCGCAGACTTTCTCTCGGCCACAAGCAGCTTGAGGAGAATCCTTGGGATGCCTTCGAGGAGAAGTATGCCGTAGGTACTGTTCACGACGGAAAGATTACAGAGGTTCTGGAGAAGGGTGCTGTTGTTCAGCTCGAAGAGAATGTCGAGGGCTTTGCTACTCCCAAGCACCTTGTCAAGCAGGACGGCTCACAGGCCCAGATTGGCGAGGAACTTCCCTTCAAGGTTATTGAGTTCAACAAGGACTCTAAGCGTATCATTCTTTCTCACAGCCGCACCTTCGAGGACAAAGAGCGTGACGAGAAACGCCAGGCCAAGAAAGCACAGGCTCAGCGCCCTGCTGCCAAGAAGGACGACTCACCAAAGATTGAGAACGTTGCAGCTTCAACATCTCTGGGCGACATCGACGTGCTGGCACAGCTCAAAGCCCAGATGGAGAAGGGTGAATAATACCGTTGATCAGACTTAACAAAAGTCTATACCAGTAAAAAGACTGCATACTTATGGTGTGCAGCCTTTTTATTTGATAAATATTTGGCCTTTCGCACTTCTTTTTGTACCTTTGCACTACATTTATTTATAATATAGTAGTTTCACAAGATGAGCGTCCAAAAGCATCTTTCGGCAATAGCTGCAACATTATTGTTAGGCATCTCTGCCTGGGGCAGCACTTACATGCGACACACGGACAACAATGCATGTCCAACATCAATAGCCTACCGAACCATTGTAATTGCTGAAGCCATAGAGATAAGCGTTCCACAAGGCTGTGTGCCACGCCTACCCTATCAGGTATGGGTAAGATATGCCGATGGAAAAGGCGAATACCGGCAGGTGACATGGCAGAACAGTTCACCAGCCAGGGAGCAGGCCGAGGCCGATGCCGCTACTCATCCCGCAGGCAGTCACTATACCATCAAAGGCCATATACGGGGAGACAACACCACTCCACTTGGCTTTCCCATAACTGCCAGCATAACCGTAGTGAGCCAACCATGGGAGGTGCCGTCGGTAAAGCCAAAAGCACAAACGCTGCCACTGGACAAGGTTTCGATAGACGGAGAGAACCGTCTTACATGGAACCGCGATTTGGACATAGACCACCTGTTGAGCCTTGACGTTAGACAGCAGCTATATAACTACCGCGACACATACGGAATGAGTACCGAAGGCTATCCCGAAGCCGACGGATGGGACTCCCCCACCACAAAGTTGAAAGGCCACGGCTCCGGCCACTACATGTCGGCAATGGCGATGGCATTTGCAAGCTGCCATGACAAGGACAAAAAAGACGCCCTTCGGAAAAACATCCAGCTTATAGTCGATGAGCTTCGCGCATGCCAGGAACGCACATTCGTCTGGAACGAACAGCTAGGACGCTACTGGGAAGCACGCGACTTCGCTCCGGAATCGGAACTCGACACGATGAAAGGTACATGGAAGGCTTTCGACGCCTACAAGAAAGAGTATAGACAATACGGCTACGGCTACCTTAACGCCATACCTGCCCAGCATTGTGTGCTGATAGAGAAATACAGCCCCTACAACAACGACAGCGGAGTATGGGCACCATACTACTCGGTGCACAAGCAGCTGGCAGGGCTCATAGACATCGCTACATACATAGACCAGCAGGATATTGCCAAGAAAGCTCTCCTCATAGCCAAGGATATGGGGCTATGGGTGTGGAATCGCCTACACTACCGGACATACGTGAAAGCCGACGGCAGTCGCGAGGAACGGCTGGCCCGTCCGGGCAACCGCTATGAGATGTGGAACATGTACATTGCCGGAGAAGTGGGAGGAATGGCAGAGTCTCTGGCACGCCTGTCAGAGATGACCACAGACACAACAGAGAAGACAAGACTTTTGGAGGCTGCCACTTATTTTGACAGTCCAGCATTCTTCACCCCCCTGGCCAAGAACATAGATGCCATACGCACACGCCACGCCAACCAGCACATACCAATGGTAACGGGAGCACTGCGCATATATTTGGGAAACGGCAACCCTTACTATTACAATCTGGCACTAAACTTCTGGAATATGATCCAAGGCCGTTATATGTATGCCATGGGTGGAGTGGGCAACGGTGAGATGTTCCGCCAGCCATACTCACAGATAACAAGCATGTGCAACAATGTAAGCAGCTGGGGAGGAACCTTGCATCCTGAGCCTACTATCAACGAGACATGCTGTGCCTACAACCTGGCAAAACTCACTAAGGACCTGAACTGCTTCACTCCCGACGATGCCAGGTTTATGGACTATTACGAAAGGGTGCTATACAATCAGATAGTAGGTTCTGTCAATCCGCACCGATATCAGGTACTCTACCAGTATGCAGTGGGGCTTAACGCATCTAAGCCATGGGGCAACGAGACACCTCAGTCCACTTGCTGCGGCGGGACTGGTGCCGAAAACCATGTGAAATACCAGGAGGCTACATACTTTGTGAACAACAACACGCTTTGGGTTGCCCTATACATGCCTACTACTGCTCAATGGGAAGAGAAAGGGGTGACCATCCTTCAGGAGTGCAAGTGGCCAGCCGAACACAGCACCATACGTATCACACCTGCTAAAGGCAAACGCAGTCTGACTGCTTTTTCGATGAAGCTCCGTGTTCCATATTGGGCTACAGAAGGCTTTGACATCCGTCTGAACGGCAAAAGCATAAGCAAAAGCTACTGTCCCAGCAGCTACATAGAAATACCATCGCGCAGATGGAATGCCAGCGACGTGGTGGAGGTCATCATGCCTTTCACCAAGCATATTGACTTTGGCCCGGACAAGATGCAGTCAGCTCCTGATGAAGGAACGGGCAAAAAAACCGAATACACGCCGATGTGGTGTGGAACCATCATGTATGGCCCACTGGCAATGGCCACAACAGGCATAAACAACTGGAACGAGGCTACTGTCACCCTGTCGCCATTTCTTACCGACATAATAGCCAACAAACCCAAAGACGGAAAGACGCCTGCCGATACCAACATCTATAGCTTGACACTTAACGGCCAAACATTCATACCCGACTATCAAGCCGACAAGCATGCTACCCACTATCTCAGAATAAACATTCCTGCCGACCCTGAAGCCGTAGCCAAAGCAAAGGCAGGCAAGAAGAGCGGAGGTACAGACACGTCGGCCTTGACTGAACTGATGGCCATTGCACAAGACCGCATAAACGAACAGGAAGCATGGAAGGCTATGGAAAAGAAAGTGCCCGACTACTCGCCCTGGGCTCCGCATGCCTATGACCGCATGCTCTCTATTATGGGGCCTGCACGACAACTACTTTCCAACAGTCAGTCAAGCCAAGATGATATAGACAAGGCAGCTACAGAACTGAATGCCGTCATCAACTCCATGCGGCCCGGCAATCTGCCAGAGCCAGAAGACCTTGACCAGCTCAATGAGCTTATGGTCAAGGCCAGACAGAAACAGCAAGAAGGAAACAACGGCCTTCAGCCAGCTCTCGACTATGCTGCAATGGTTGTAAGGTATGTAAGCGATGGAAGCGGAACAAAAGATATGATTGTCCGCGCCACCAGGCAACTGACCGAAGCATTAAGCAAACAACCATAATCAAAAAAAAACTATTGCTGTTTTTCCTGTTATTCAGAAATTATTATTACTTTTGCACACAAATTGACGCAAAATGAGAAAATGGTTTGTTGGAATACTATGGACACTCATCTTAGTAGGCATAATAGCCTCGGCAGGAGTGTTTTGGGCTATAGCCGAAGGGCGCATAGGCTACATGCCGCCCATTGAGGAATTGCAGAACCCCATAAACCGATACGCTTCACAAGTCTATTCTTCTGACGGAAAGCTACTTGGCACCTACAGCCTAAGCCGGGAAAACCGTGTCATGGTTGGGTACGACTCTTTGCCCAAACCTCTGATTGATGCATTAGTAGCCACTGAAGATGCCCGATTCTTCGAGCATGCCGGAATAGACTTCAAGGCACTGCTACGCGCTGTAGTGAAGCGAGGCATTCTTAGAAAGAAGAGTGCAGGCGGCGGCAGCACCATAACTCAACAGCTGGCCAAACAGCTCTTCAGCGACGTTGCACACTCTGCCACAGAGCGCATGCTACAAAAACCCATAGAATGGGTCATTGCAGTGAAACTGGAACGTAACTACACAAAAGAGGAAATCATTGCCATGTATCTCAACTACTTCGATTTCCTCAACAATGCTGTAGGTATAAAGACAGCAGCAAACACCTATTTCTCCAAGGAGCCCAAAGACCTCAGCATCACCGAGTCGGCCACACTCATAGGAATGTGCAAGAATCCGTCCTACTATAACCCGCGTCGCTATCCGGAACGCAGCGAAGAGCGCCGAAATGTGGTACTTCAGCAGATGCATAAGGAGGGATACCTCACTGCCGACGAGATGGACAGCTGCATGG
>CAMYZK010000201.1 GCA_947303825.1 uncultured Prevotella sp.
GGCACGGTCGAATAACAACAGCGACGGGGCAACAATCTATATCACTGCGTCACCCTGCATAGAATGTGCGAAGCTCATCATCCAGGCTGGCATCAAGCGTGTGGTGTATGGAGAGAAATACAGGCTGACCGACGGGATAGAACTGCTGGAACGTGCAGGAATAGAAGTAAAATATATGGAAGTATAGACAAGAGATGAAAAAAGAGAACCGTTTTATGCCCCTTTGGCTGGCATTGTGCGTTATCCTTGGAATAGTCATCGGCACATTCTATGGGGTGCACTACACAGAAAAAGGGAAAAGCGTAATAAAAGTAAGGGAAGGCAGCAACAAGCTGTCTAGCCTGCTCAATCTTATAAACGAACAATATGTAGATACTGTAGACATTACAGACCTGGTGGAGAAGTCGATGCCGCTGATACTGAAGGAGCTCGACCCACACAGTACCTACATATCGGCCAAAGACGTGCGTATAGCCGAAGACGACCTCAGGGGCTCATTCTCAGGAGTGGGCATCGAATTCATCATTCGCAACGACACGCTGCATGTACAGAACGTGATAAGCGGCGGACCGGCAGAGCAGTCGGGACTGATGGCAGGCGACAAGATCGTTGCTGTCGACGACTCGGTGTTCACAGGCAAGACACTGACCAACGAGCTGGCCATGCACAAGCTGAAAGGGCCTCAGGGCACTCAGGTGAAGCTCGGTGTGAAGCGAGGGAACGACAAGAAGATAAAAGAGTTTGTCGTTACCAGAAACCAGATAGTGACCCACAGCGTCACTGCGGCCTACATGCTCGACGATATAACGGGCTATGTGAAGATTAAGAACTTTGGAGAAAAGACAGTCAACGAACTGGTGATAGCTATGGCCCAGCTGTCGATGGAGGGATTCCAGCAACTGGTGATAGACCTGAGAGGCAACACCGGCGGATACCTGCAGTCGGCAGTGAGCATAGCCGAGCAGTTCCTTCCCAGCCAAAGACTCATTGTCTATACCGAGGGAGTACACTCCCCACGCATAGACTATCGCAGCGACGGACGCGGGTCATACAAGAGCATGCCACTGATAGTGCTGATTGACGAGGGGTCGGCATCGGCCAGCGAGATCCTGGCAGGAGCCATACAAGACAACGACCGGGGCACCATTATAGGACGGCGCTCATTTGGCAAGGGACTGGTACAGCAGCCGCTGGAGTTTGAAGACAACTCTATGATGCGCCTCACCATCGCCCGTTACTACACCCCGTCGGGACGATGCATACAGAAACCCTATACCAATGGCATGGACAGAGACTATGAGGAAGACCTGCTGACACGCTACAACCACGGTGAGTTCTTCTCACAGGACAGCATCAAGCACACTGGTCCGAAATACTACACACGGTTGGGAAGAGTGGTATACGGCGGCGGCGGCATAACACCCGACATCTTCGTTCCACAAGACACCATTGGTTACACTTCCTACCTGAAGGAAGCCTCGCTGTCGGGTCTCATTCTGGAGTTCTGCTATGACTATACCGACCAGAACAGGCAGAAGCTGGCAGAGTACACCGACCTGGCATCGCTTGAGAAGTATCTGAACAAGCTGGACCTTGTGGAAAAGTTTGCACAGTATGCCGACGGCAAGGGCCTCAAGAGGCGCAACCTCATGATACAACGCTCCAAAAGGCTGCTCACCTCGTACATACACAGCAGGATAATATACATCATGCTCGACGAGCAGACATGGATAAAATACCTCAACAGAGACGACCCAACGGTGAAGGAAGCCCTGAAGGTGATGAAAGCCGGAAAAGCCTTCCCCCAGACCGACAAGAACAATGAGAACGGAAACGGCTCCGGCCCTACCGCGCGCAAGACAACAAATAGTAAACAAAATCATAACCTATTACAACTATGGCAACAACAGCATTCAAGTACGCCCCGATGTTCCAGCTGGGCGAAGACAAAACAGAGTACAGGCTCTTAGGCAAGGACGGCGTGAGCGTCGCACAGTTTGAGGGCAAGGAGATAGTTAAGGTAAGCCGCGAGGCACTTACCCTGCTGGCACAGCAGGCCTTCCACGACGTGGAGTTCATGCTGCGCCGCGAGCACAACCTGCAGGTGGCACAGATACTGAGCGACCCCGATGCCAGCGACAACGACAAGTATGTGGCACTGCAGTTCCTGCGCAACGCTGAGGTGGCAGCAAGAGGAATACTGCCTTTCTGCCAGGACACCGGAACGGCTATCATACACGGTGAGAAGGGACAGCAGGTATGGACAGGATTTGAAGACGAGGAAGCCCTGAGCCTGGGTGTCTTCAACACTTTCACGCAAGACAACCTGAGATACTCGCAGAACGCACCGCTGACCATGTACGACGAGGTGAACACCAAATGCAACCTGCCGGCACAGATAGACATCGAGGCAACAGAGGGGGCAGAATATCGCTTCGTCTTTGTGGCAAAGGGCGGTGGCTCGGCCAACAAGACTTATTTCTACCCCATGACTAAGGCTACCATTCAGAACGAGGGAACGCTCATACCCTTCCTGGTGGAGAAGATGAAGAGCCTTGGCACTGCCGCATGCCCGCCATACCACATCGCCTTCGTGATAGGAGGAACGTCGGCAGAGAAGAATCTGCTCACAGTGAAGCTGGCCAGCATAAAGTATTATGACTCGCTGCCCACCACCGGCGATGAGACCGGACGCGCCTTCCGCGACATCGATCTGGAGCAGAAACTGCTCGACGAAGCCCACAAGATAGGACTGGGAGCACAGTTCGGCGGCAAGTACCTGGCCCACGACATCAGGGTGGTGCGCCTGCCACGCCACGGTGCCTCATGTCCCATAGGCATGGGCGTAAGCTGCTCGGCCGACCGCAACATCAAGGCAAAGATAAACAAGGACGGCATCTGGCTGGAGAAGATGGACAGCAACCCGTCGGAGCTTATACCCGCTGAGTTTGCACAGGCTGGCGAAGGCAGCAATACCATCACCATCGACCTGAACGAGGGCATAGACAACGTGCGCAAGGAACTGTCTAAGTATCCCGTCTCCACCAGGGTAAACCTGCGTGGCACCATCATCGTGGCACGCGACATTGCCCATGCCAAGCTGAAGGCGCGCATAGATGCCGGCGAACCCATGCCAGAGTACTTCAAAAAGTACCCCGTGCTCTATGCCGGACCTGCCAAGACCCCGGAGGGCTACCCCTGCGGCTCGATGGGTCCCACCACAGCCAACCGTATGGACCCATACGTAGACGAGTTCCAGAGCCTGGGAGCATCGCTGGTAATGATTGCCAAGGGCAACCGCTCGCAGGTGGTGACCGACGCATGCCAGAAACACGGCGGCTTCTACCTGGGAAGCATTGGCGGTGTGGCTGCCGTACTCTCTCAGTCGAGCATCAAGTCGATAGAGTGCGTGGAATATCCTGAGCTGGGCATGGAGGCTATATGGAAGATTGACGTGGAAGACTTCCCCGCATTCATTCTTGTAGACGACAAGGGCAACGATTTCTTCAAAACGCTTAAACCATGGTGTCCGTCATGCAAAAAATAACAAAACTCATTATTATGCTTATGCTTCTTGCCACCATTCCTGTCACAGCACAGGAAGTGGTGCTAAGAAGAGGCAACTGTACACCCGACGTCTCCTACGAACAGGTTGCTGACGGCAGGCACTTTGCCCCACCGCGCAAACTGTCGCCGAAGACCGACTGGGATGCCGAGCGCACCTATCCCGTGGCGGTGATACTGGTGCAGTTCTCCAACGTAGCCTTCTCTCAGCCCGAAGCCCATGACTTCTACCACCGAATATTCAATGAGGATGGCTTCAATGGCAGCAAGGGCCCCGGATGCGTAGCCGAATACTTCCGCACCCAGTCGGAGGGGATGTTCAATCCCAGATTCGACGTGTACGGGCCTGTGTATATGGATGTTGCCAACAACACCAAGAACGATTACGGAGCAAGCATCTTCCGTGATGCCGCCGTCAAGGTGGCCGACTCGCTGAGCGTAGACTTCACTCCCTACGACTGGGACAACGACGGTATGACCGAGCCTATTATCTTTATCTATTCTGGCCCAGGAGGCAACGAGAATGCCACTAGCGGCAAGGGATATGTGTGGCCCAACACCAGCTACTTCAGCACGATCTACCTAGACAACAACATCCGTCTGTCGGCCTATTCTGCCAGCGCAGAGACGTGGAGCACTGGCAAGCTTTGCGGCATAGGAACCATCTGTCATGAATTCTCCCACACACTGGGACTGCCCGACTTCTATCCTACCGACGGCAGCGAATACTCGGTGGTTGACGAGTGGGACCTTATGGACGGAGGCAACTTCATCAACGCCGGATGGTGCCCGCCCAACTACTCCATATACGAGAAGATGCTCATGGGATGGCTACAGCCCGAAGAGCTTACCGAGCCTTGCACCATAAGCAACCTTAAGCCTGTGGCAGAGGGGGGAAAGGCTTATATGATAAGGACGGAGAATGCCGACGAGTTCTACCTGCTGGAAAACAGACAGTGGAAAGGATGGGACTTGCGCGCCCCTGGCCACGGACTGGTGATAACCCACGTCAACTACAACAGCTCTCTATGGGCACTCAACGCGGTGAACACCAATCCCAACCACCACAACTACGAGATGGTGCATGCCGACAACATGGACTACAACCTCTGGATTGACAGTATTGGCAAAGAAAGTCCGTACTCTGGTGGTCATAGCAGGATACTCAGCACCAGCCCCTACCCCTATGTTACTGAAGAAGTTGAGAACAGGGAACTGACCGACACATCAGTACCAGCTGCTACCATCTACAACGGCACCGGGTTGCTGGGCAAACCCATCACCGGCATCACCGAGAACAGCGACGGCACCATTACCTTCCAATACTGCAGCACCCTTGATGGCATAGCGGCAAAACGAGTAGCCACAAAAGCCAGCAAGCATGTTAAGGCCGACATCTTGGGCCGCATCGGTGGCTCTACGGGGCATACCATAGTCATTGACAGCGACGGTCGCAAGACACTACAGATAAAAAATGCCAAGTAATCTTTTATTTATATTTTCAACACAAAAAACAAAAGAATTATGAGAGTTATCATTGAACCGAACTACGATTTGATGTCACAATGGGCAGCAAATCATGTTATCGAACGTATTAACGCAGCAAAGCCCACAGCTGAGAAGCCTTTCGTGCTGGGACTGCCCACCGGCTCAAGCCCCATCGGCATGTACCGCTGCCTGGTGAAA
>CAMYZK010000202.1 GCA_947303825.1 uncultured Prevotella sp.
ACATCTTCGGATGGATGGGCAAGAAAGCAAAGAAAAACCGCTACACCTATTCCAACGAAAAGAAGTGGTTAAGATACGCTATGCTGGCCGTCTTCCTGGTTGCAATACTTGCCGGCATTGCATCTGTCTTCAGGCTACTGGCCCCATATAGTGCATTCGGACGAATTGCCACCTTGATATTCCAGCCTATATGGAAGCTGGGCAACAACATTCTGGCTAGCATAGCTGAAAGTGCCGATAGCTATGCCTTCTATTCGGTTGATGTATGGATTAAGTCTCTGCCTGTTTTCATCATCGCTGCTGCTACTCTTGTTATGCTTATCGTGCTGTCATGGCGCAATGGGCGAACATACTGTAACACGGTGTGTCCTATTGGAACTGTGCTGTCTTTTCTCTCAAGAAACTCTCTGATGAAGATAAGCTTCGATGCAGACAAATGCAAGAACTGCTCACTGTGCACAAAGAACTGTAAGGCATCGTGTATAGACTACAAGACCCATACCGTAGACCATTCCCGTTGCGTTGTATGTGGTGACTGCATCAGCAAATGCAAATTCGGTGCCCTGAAATATGACATACCTTATTTGCACAACAAAAGGAAGGACAGCTCTAACGGTTTGCCCAACAGTTCAAAACGCGCATTCCTGGCAACTACAGCGGCAGTGGCAACAGCAGTCTTGGCACAGGAGAAGCACGTAGATGGTGGCCTGGCACTTATCAAGGCCAAGCAAAGCCCCAAACGATTAACCCCCGTCACCCCACCAGGCTCTCTGTCGTTGAAGCATTTTGCACATCACTGCACAGGATGTCTGCTATGTGTGTCAGAATGTCCAAACGATGTTCTTCGGCCTTCAGGAAACCTCATGGACATGATGCAACCGGTGATGGAATACGACCGGGGCTACTGCCGCCCGGAGTGCACTAGATGCTCAAGTGTTTGTCCTGCAGGAGCAATAAAGCCTATTGACACCATAGAGAAGTCGAGCATACAGATAGGGCATGCCATTGTAGTTCCAAAAGAGTGTATCTCGGCACAGGGAAAAGACGAGTGCGGCAATTGTGTGCGCCATTGTCCGACGGGAGCAATAACCATGATGCCTACCGACAAGGACGACGACCTGTCGCCACTGGTGCCCGCAGTAAACGAGGCGGCATGCATAGGTTGCGGAGCATGCGAGTACGTATGTCCTGTACGCCCTATTTCAGCTATCCATGTTGAAGGTCACGAAACACATAAACACATTTGAGTTATGAGCAAGGAACACAACACAAACATATCGCGACGTTCTTTCTTGAAAGTACTTGGTATTGGAGGAACAGCAGCAATGGCAGCATGTGCAGGAAAAAGCGCTCGTGATGCCGCACTCGACGATTACAAGAGCCAAGTGGAGCCACCTGTTGGAAAGATGACCTTCCGAACAAACCCGAAGACACACGAGAAGGTGTCATTACTAGGCTACGGTATGATGCGTCTGCCTACGAAGGACGACAGCGAAGAGTTCGACCAGGAGATGATAAATCAACAGGTAGACTATGCCATTGAGCATGGCGTAAACTATTTCGACACATCGCCCGTCTATTGCAAGGGAGAGTCGGAGCGCTGCACCGGCATTGCCCTGAGCAGACATAAGCGTAGCGAGTACTTCGTGGCCACCAAGTTGTCAAACTTCGACAACGACTCATGGGGCCGTGAGGCATCGATACAGATGTACCATGACTCAATGAAGCAACTGCAGGTTGACTATATTGACTATTATCTGCTTCACGGCGTAGGCATGGATGGCATGGAAGCCTTGCATGGCCGATACCTGGACAATGGAGTGCTTGACTACCTGCTTGAGGAACGAGCTGCTGGGCGCATACGAAACCTGGGATTCTCGTATCATGGCGACATAGAGGTCTTCGACTATTTGCTGGCAGAGAACGACAAATACAAGTGGGACTTTGTACAGATAGAGCTTAACTGGCTAGACTGGAACTATGCCAATGAAATAAACGACAGAAACACCGATGCCTCATATTTGTACGGTGAGCTTCAAAAAAAAGGCATACCAGCAGTAATAATGGAGCCTTTGCTAGGCGGACGTCTGGCTCGCGTGCCTTCCTATGTGACAGAGGAACTGAAGCGCAGAGCCCCTCAGAAGTCAATAGCATCGTGGGCCTTCCGCTATGCGGGTACTCCTGAAGGTGTTCTCACCGTACTCAGCGGCATGACGTTTATGGAACACTTGAAAGACAATCTCTTAAGCTATTGTCCGCTAGAACCGCTATCGGAAGAAGAGCAGCGCATGCTAGACACCAGACTGGCCCACCAGATGATGGAGGAAGAGACAATTCCATGTAATGCTTGCAACTACTGCATGCCCTGTCCATACGGCATAGACATACCAACTATTTTCACTCACTACAATAAGATGAAGATAGAAAAGCAGATGCCTTGGGACAAAGGCGACCCAGAATACAGAAAGAAACGCAGGCAGTTCCTTATAAGCCTAGACCGGGCTGTAGAGCGAAACCGTCAGCCCGACCACTGTATAAAATGCGGGAGATGTATCAGTGAGAAGCACTGTCCACAGAATATACGCATACCAGAGGAACTGGAACGCATAGACAAGCTTATTGAGCAGCTGAAACGCGAGGCCTGAACAGGAACAAACCTGCAAAGGTAAGCGCACCGTTAAGCAGCAGCAGCTCATAGCCAAAACTATAGCCGAACAGAGAGGCTGTCGCATAGTCTATGGCATAGCAGAGCAGAGGTGATGCCACACAAACGTATGGAACAATCTTGTCTGCCACCTCTCTGTTTGTGGCAAGTCCGAAGGCGAAAAGACCCAGGAGTGGCCCGTATGTATAGCTTACAATAGTATAAATAGCATCAATCAACGACGACGAGTTGACTGCACGAATAGCAAGAATGAAAAGTACAAACGCCAGGCACATCGCAACATGTACTCGTTTCCTAAGATCCTCGTCATCTGACCTCCGGCGAATGTCCACACAATAGCTGGTGGTAAGGGCAGTCAGGGCAGAGTCGGCACTAGAGAATGACGCAGCAATAATGCCAAGTGTGAAAAGCACAAGCACAAGAGTAGACCCCGAAGACTGGACAAACAAAGGCAGCAACTCGTCGCCACGCATTGGCAGTGGTTGTCCTTGCATCTCAAAATATTTTGCCAGCAGCACTCCAAGCGAAAGAAAAAAAAGGTTGACAGGCACAAAGGCGACACCGTAGGTACACATGTTCTTTTGGGCTTCACGCAGAGTGCGGCAAGTAAGGTTCTTCTGCATCATGTCCTGGTCTAGCCCTGTCATCACCACCACTATCAGCGCACCACTAAGAAGTTGTTTCCAAAAGCTCTGACGACTTATCCAGTCGTCGAAGACGAAAACGCGACTTCTCTCATCCGTGGCCACCGATTGCAGCACTTCCGGCAGAGACAGTCCAATGCGCTGCATCACCATATATATAATAATGAGCAGGGACCCGAAGAGACACAGTGTCTGAAGCGAGTCTGTGAAAACCAGCGTGCGTACCCCTCCCCTATGTGTGTACAGCCATATCAGCAATACCATTATAATAACAGTGATGGCGAATGGCACTCCCAGCCCATCCATTACGAACTGTTGCAGTACAATGCATGCAACATAGAATTTCACTGCAGTACCTATCATCTTTGACAGCAGGAAAAAATATGCCCCTGTTGTGTACGACCTTGGCCCTAACCTACTGCCAAGATACGAATAGATAGAAATAAGATTCAGCCTGTAATATACAGGCAGCAGAATGTACGCCACTGCCAAGTATCCGAGTATAAAGCCAAGACATAGCTGCATGTAAGTCATGCCAGAAGTGAGAACCATACCGGGGACACTGACAAATGTCACCCCCGAGATGGAGGCCCCTATCATGCCAAAAGCCACCATCTTCCATGGCGAGCGTCGCCGTCCCCGGAAAAAGGTGTCGTTGTCAGGCCTATGTCCAGTCCATCGGCTGATGGAAAAAAGCAAAAGGAAGTATATGGATACTGTAAGTACTACAGCCATAGAGGACTATGTTCAGAAAACATTACATGGAAAGGAGTGAAAGGTGAGTGTACTCCCCCCCCCTCACTCCTAGTATTCGGAAGTTTAAATATTATTCAGACGATTACATCATTCCGCCCATTCCAGGATTACCCATCGGCATGGCAGGTTCCTTCTCTGGCTTGTCTACAATGAGGCACTCTGTAGTGAGGAACATTCCAGCTATGCTTGCAGCATTCTCGAGAGCCACACGAGCAACCTTTGCCGGGTCGATGATACCTGCCTTGCGCAAGTCCTCATACTCGTCGGTACGGGCGTTGTAGCCAAAGTCACCCTTGCCCTCACGCACCTTTTGCACTACGACGGCACCCTCGGCACCACCGTTCACAGCAATCTGTCGCAGAGGCTCCTCAATGGCACGGCATATAATGTTGATACCTGTCTGCTCGTCGGCGTTGTCACCTTTCAGCTCGGCCAGCTTCTCCTGTGCACGGACGTAGGTGGTGCCTCCACCTGCAACTACGCCTTCTTCGATAGCAGCACGTGTAGCGCAGAGTGCATCGTCAACACGGTCTTTCTTCTCCTTCATCTCAACCTCACTGTTAGCACCTACATAGAGCACAGCCACGCCGCCTGCCAATTTGGCAAGACGCTCCTGCAGCTTCTCCTTGTCGTAGCTGCTCGTAGTGAGTTCAATCTCCTTCTTAATCTGGCTAACACGGTCTTTGATAGCCTGGCTGTCACCGGCACCATTGACAATCGTAGTATTGTCCTTCGATACGGTCAACTTCTCGCAAGTGCCCAGCATCTCTAGGGTTGCCTGTTCCAGCTTCAGGCCCTTCTCCTCACTGATAACAGTACCTCCAGTCAGCACAGCAATATCCTCCAGCATGGCTTTGCGACGGTCGCCGAAGCCAGGAGCCTTCACTGCACATATCTTCAGGCCACCACGCAGACGGTTCACAACAAGTGTGGTGAGAGCTTCCGAGTCAACATCCTCTGCAATGACGAGCAATGGGCGTCCGCTCTCGGCAGCTGGCTGCAGTATGGGCAAGAAATCCTTGATGTTAGAAATCTTCTTGTCGTAGATGAGTATGTAGGGATTATCCATCACGCACTCCATCTTCTCCGAGTCGGTAACGAAGTATGCCGACAGATAGCCACGGTCAAACTGCATACCCTCGACCACGCCAATGTGCGTGTCGCGGCTCTTCGACTCCTC
>CAMYZK010000203.1 GCA_947303825.1 uncultured Prevotella sp.
ACGTGTCAACCTTAGATGCAAAAAAAATCATTGTTATTCAAGTTTCTGAAGTTCTTTCTTCGCTGTGCTACGAAAGCGTCTCCAATCGTTGCCGACCACTTTCTACCACAGGTTCTTGCGTCCCGTTGGTAGCAAGCGGCAGAGCCGAGCGCTCAGATTATGGCTGCGGAATAGAATCTGTGTAATAAGAATTAATCCCAATTATCTCTTCTATTATATCTTATTCTGACAGCTCGAACACGCGGCTGGCATAGTCTTCCCACAACGGGACCTCTATTCCCACATCCATCAGGAAGCGTCCGGTAAAGGCCTTGCCGTTGAGCCTGCACGGCTTCTCCCCCACCCTGACATTCTTTTCTGTCAGGGTATAGGTCTTGTCGGGGTTAAGGCCCGCCAGCCTAAGTCTTGGCAGAGGCTGGTCGTAGAAGTTCTCTATCTTATAGACGAAGAGCACTCCCTTCGCCCTTGTCTCTGGGCTGACATACAGGAGCGAGGCCACACCCTTGCGCTCGTATGGGCTGATAAGGCGATAGAGGTCGCCCGTCTGTACTACGTCCCTCATCTTCTTATAGTCGGCAAAGCACGTAGTACACTGCTGCCTCTCCTCCGGTGTCATGTCCTTTGGCTGCAGCTCAATGCCCAGTCGTCCGCTCATCGCCACATCACACCTGAACTTCACAGGGATAGTGCGCTTTCCCGTGTTCCAGTACGGACAGTGGTTGATGTGCTGTGCCATGGCATTGGCCGGGAAGAAGAGCGAGGTGCCATACTGCATGTATACGCGTTGCAGCGCATCGGTATTGTCCGACACCCAGAACTCGTCGAAATAGGGCAGCAAGCCATAGTTGGCCCTTCCGCCGCCGCTGGCACAGTCCTGAATCACCAGGTCGGGATATTTCTCCCTCACCCTCTTGAGCGTCTTTATCAGTCCCAGGTGGTAGTCCACGTAGATGTTGCTCTGCTTGGCCTTAGGCAGATAGAGCGAGCCATAGTTCTGTATGCTGGCATTGGCATCCCATTTGATATAGGCTATCTCGGGATATTGGGTCATGAGATTGTCAACAACGCCGAAGACAAAGTCCTGCACCTTCGGGTTGGTCATGTCGAGCACTACCTGCGTGCCTCCTCTTCCCAGTTTCATCTCCCTTCCCTTTGTCTGCAGCACCCAGTCTGGATGCTGTTCATAGAGTTCGCTGGTGGTGTTGCTCATCTCTGGCTCTATCCAGATGCCAAACTTCAGCTTGCGCTGCGTGGCGGCGTCGGTCAGTGCCTTTATGCCGTTGGGCAGCTTGTTCTTGTCCACCACCCAGTCGCCCAGCGACGAGTTGTCTACCTTGCGTGGGTATTTGTCGCCAAACCATCCGTCGTCCATCACGAAGAGCTCGCCGCCGAAGGCAGCAATGTCGTCCATCATCTTTATTATCTTCTCCTCGGTGATGTCGAGATAGATGCCTTCCCACGAGTTGAGCAGTATGTCGCCGGTCTTCATGCCCCGGTGCAGCATTCCCTCGGTGCGTGCCCATCGGTGGAAGATACGGCTCACGCCACCCATGCCCTCATTGCTGTAGGCCAAGGCTAGGTGGGGTGTCTGGAATGTCTCTTTCGGTTCGAGGATATACTCGCTTGCCGTCGGGTCAATACCGGCATAGATATGATGCTCCTTTTTCGATATGGTGTTCATGCGCAGCTCGAAGTTACCGCTCCAGCATAGTGCCAGTCCTATGGTGCGTCCTGTCAGCTCCTGCGGTTTACCGTCTAGCGAGAACATTATCTCCGGTGCGTCAAGATGGCTGTTGCGTGCTCCGTCGCTGTTGCGTATCACCTTCATGCCCTGCTTCAGCGGCTCCATGGTGGGTTCTGCCTCTGCCGCCCAGTTGCCATGCAGGTGTGTCACCCACACGTCGCCCTGCCGCAGCGTGAGCTGTCCGCTGTCAAATCGTTTCAGCGTGATGGCTTTCTTCTCCTGATGGGCTATCTCTGTCCATGTCTCAATGACATCCACGTTTTTGTATGCCTTATAGAACACCTTTACGGTGACGGGCATCAGCTTGTCTTGCATGGTGAAGACGTGGAGGGTGGCCCTCCCTTCGTCCTTCACGTCGTAGGCCGTCACCTTTAGTTCCAAGTTCTGGTCGCCGTCGGCATGCTGCACCTGCAATGCAGGCACGTGGACGGCATCTACCGTTCCGAATGCCGGCAGCGCATGGAAGTTCATGTCGCAGCCGGCATCCCTGAGCTGCTGCAGCGTTGCGCTGTTGTCACCATAGTACGACTGCTTGAGGTCGCCGCCCTCGGTGGCGGTAAGCAGCAGCTGCGTGTTAGGGGTCTTAACGACGACCTCGCCTTGCCAGGCGAAGAGTGCAGCGGAGCAAAGTGTCAACGCTGCGCCAAGAAGGGTACGTTTCATAGTCTTTAGGTATGTTTGTTGTAATTAGTTCTTTGCTGCTCCGGCCTTCAAACCGTTTATCACAGCCGAGGTAAACCCTGAGTGCTCCATGGCGTTGAGTCCGCGAATGGTTACTCCGCCAGGCGTTGTCACCAGGTCGATGGCTGCCTCGGGATGCAGCCCGCTGGCCTGCAGCAGCTCCACGGCACCGCGTACCGTCTGCATCACTATCTTCTTCGCTTCGTCGGCCCGGAATCCCAGCTCCACGCCGCCTTCGCTGGCCGCCCGGATGTAACGCATGGCGTAGGCTATGCCACACGATGCCAGCGTGGTGCCAGCAGCGAGGTGCTGCTCGTCGGTGATGACCACCTGCCCCATCTGTTCGAAGAGGCTTTTCACCTGTTCTGTCTGTGGCGACGATGTCTCCACGCATGGCACCAGGAATGTCATGGACTGCAGCTGCGCGATGGCGATGTTCGGTATGCAGAGGAACAGTGGAGGGCACTGTTCGCCCAGCCACTCCTTTATGCTCTGCGACTTCACGCCGGCAGCTATCACCACCAGTGTCTGCTTGGTGGGTTGCAGCGTGTCCTTGATGCCCGTCAGCACCGGCTCTAAAAGCCACGGTTTTACACAAACCATCACCACGTCAGCATCGGCAACGGCCTGACCATTGTCGGTGGTGGTTGTCACGCCCAAGGCCTCAAACTTACCGAGTACGGCAGCCGATGGGTCGCTAACACATATATTCTTTCCTTCATATCCAGCCTTCAGCAGGCCTTCTACGGTGGCGCCTCCCATGGCACCAGCCCCTATCATTGTTATCTTCATTTTCATTCCTCCTCCGGTTGTACTCTGATAAGTCGTTCTATGAAGTCGTCGGCCTCGGCCTTTGTGAGGCAGAGTGGCGGCAGCAGTCGCAGGATGTCCTGTCCGGCGCATCCGGTGAAGCAGTGCTCATGCCTGATGAGCGGCTTGCGCACCATCTTGTGCGGCATGTCTAGCTCAATGCCAATCATCAGTCCGCGTCCGCGCACCTCTCTGATGTGCGAGCTGCCAATGTTACGTATGCCCTCCATCAGGTAGTCGCCCACCACGCGTGCATTCTCTATGAGTCCCTCCTGCTCCACCACGTCGAGCGTGGCCAGGGCAGCGGCACATGCCAGATGGTTGCCTCCGAAGGTGGTGCCCAGCTGTCCGTATTCGGGCACGAAGTCGGGGCTTATCATCACGGCTCCCATGGGGAATCCGTTGGCAATGCCCTTCGCCAGGGTGATGATATCGGGCTTGATGCCTAGCCACTGGTGTGCGAAGAACTTGCCCGAGCGTCCATATCCACACTGTATCTCATCGCAGATAAGGGGCACATGGTATCTCTGGCAGGCGTAAGCCAGCTTCTGTGCAAACTCTGGCGTTGCCATCTTTATGCCTCCCACGCCCTGTATGCACTCCAGTATGACGGCGGCGATGCCCCCACGCGACAGCTCGCGAATCCACGGCTCCAGGTCGTTGAGCGGCAGGAAGCGCACGTGGTGGTTATCGTTGATGGGTGCCACTATCTTACGGTTGTGTGTCACCTCTACTGCCAGGCTGGTACGCCCGTGGAAGGCGCCCTCGCTGGAGAGCACGCGCACGTTGCCCGTCTTAAACGATGCCAGCTTCAGGGCGTTCTCATTGGCCTCGGCACCGCTGTTGATGAGGAACAGCTGATAGTCGTCATAGCCGCTGGCCTTTCCCAGACGCTCTGCCAGCTCCACCTGCAACTTGTTGACTACTGAGTTCGAATAGAAGGCAATCTTGCCTAGCTGCTCCGTCACCTTCTCTATATAGTGCGGATGCGAGTGTCCGATGCTGATTACGGCATGGCCGCCATAGAGGTCGAGATACTCCTGTCCCTTGTCGTCCCACACCTTGCAGCCTTTTCCCTTTACAATGTTTACGTCGAAAAGGGGATAAACGTTGAATAGTTTCATCTTAGTCTGTTGTTATGTTATTCTGTCATCAGCGGGCAAAGATACGAAAAAAATCCCGAACAGCGTGCATGTTGTTCAGGATTTTTGACCAAAAGCAGCAAAAAGATTACCTAATCACGATCTTTTTACCCCTTTGGATATATACTCCCTTGGGCATTTGACCATTAAACCATTTGACCATTTGACCATTTGACCATTTGACCATTTTACTATTTGACAATTTGCGGCCCTGCAGGTCGTAGAGGGGAGCATTCTCATCCACCACGACAACATTGCTTATGCCCTGAGGGTCGCGGAACACCTTATAGGTAAACGTAGCCACTTCGCTCTCTGCATATCCCGGAGCAATGGCAATAGCCTTCAGGGTGATGTCCTTGAAAATGCTTATCTGACTGGTGTACAGCTTGCGGTCAGGGTTGTCGCAGGGGCATGAGCCGTCGGTGGTATAGTAGATGACGGCTCCCGGCGTTTCACATCTCAGCCTCACCACTTCTCCGTAAGGCACTTCCGTGCCGCTGATGCGCGATGCTGTGGGACGGCGCGTCAACAGGTCTTCGCTATCTCTAACCCCCGTCACCACCATCGTCTGCACCTCCTCATCGTCGGCAAGGGTGAGCTGTATGGCAGTAGTGCCATAGCCCACACCCTTGAGCGAGAGCTCGGCCTGGCCTTGAGAGTTAAGAGTGAAGAGTGAAGAGTTGAGAGTTGAGATTATGGAGGCAATGTCGGGATTGAGCGACACCACCTTCACCTTCTTGCCCTTGGCAGCATCGGCAGGCAGTGCACTGACTGTAAGTGTGTATTCCTCTCCGTGTACGATGCCCACCACCGAGTCGGTCACCAGCTCTGCCACGCGCTGCTCCACCTCGAA
>CAMYZK010000204.1 GCA_947303825.1 uncultured Prevotella sp.
CTGTGCTATTTCGCCCTTTCAGGGCTTTACCGCAGAACTTGCGGAAGTTGAATCATATCTATCATCTGTCATTTATCATCTATCATCTAAATAATGGAGGGCGACTTCATAAAGATAAGAGAGACACTGCTGCCACTGAGCTGGCTCTATGGAGCTGCCGTCAGGCTGCGCAACTTCTGCTTTGACGTAGGAATACTCAAAAGCAGGGCCTTTCCCGTTCCCGTAATCTCTGTGGGTAACATCACCGTGGGAGGAACCGGCAAGACACCACACGTGGAATTTCTGATAAGACTGCTGAGAGACAAATTCAACGTTGCCGTACTCAGCCGGGGATACAAGAGGAAGAAGAAAGGATACATAAAAGCCGACGAAAACGCTACTGCCAGAGACATAGGCGACGAACCTATGCAGATGAAGACAAAATTCAACGACATCACCGTGGCAGTAGACAAGAAACGGGTGCACGGCATACTGCAGCTTACCAACGACGACGAGAAGCTGGACGTTGTACTGCTTGACGACGCATACCAGCACCGATACGTGAAGCCTGGAGTAAACATCCTACTGGTAGACTATCACCGTCTTATCATTTATGACAAGCTGCTGCCGGCAGGAAGGCTAAGAGAACCGCTACGAGGAAAGGACAGGGCCGACATAGTAATTGTTACAAAATGTCCTAAAGAGCTGAAACCAATGGAATTCAGGGTTATCACCAAGGCCATGAACCTATACCCTTTCCAGCACCTCTATTTCTCCACAATGGATTACGACACCCCCTATCCACTGTTCAATGCACAACCGGCAGAAGACATGACATTCATATCCAACAAGAACGTGTTGCTGCTCACAGCCATTGCATCGCCAAGGCAGATGGAGGAAGACATAGAAAACAACTATCACCCCAAGACTCTGACGTCTCTAGCCTTTCCCGACCATCATGCATTCAAGGCAAAAGACATTGACAACATCAATCAGGCTTTCCTGGCTATGGACAGTCCAAAGATAATACTCACTACAGAGAAAGACGCAGAGAGGCTGAGGAATGCAGAAGGACTGGATAAAGATGTCATACAGCAGCTATACGTCATGCCGGTAAGGGTGAGATTCATGCAGAAAGAGCAAGAAGAGAAATTCGGTGACTTCATAATAGGATACGTAAGAAAAAACTCCAGAAACAGCATACTCACAAAAGGCAAAGAGGAAAGCAAGCCTCAAGCCACTGAGAAAAAAGCAAAATCGTCAAGAACAATTAGCTTCCGCAACAACTAGAAAACAAAGAAGGCAAACTATAACTATGGAAATAGCAGAACTTGGAGAGTTTGGACTCATAGAACGACTCACCGGCCAACTGGAATACAAGAACAAGAGCACCATAAAAGGTGTGGGCGATGACTGCGCCGTGATGCACTACCCCGACAAGGAGGTTCTCGTCACTACCGACATGCTCATGGAGGGCGTACACTTCGACCTCACCTACACCGACCTCAAACACCTGGGTTACAAGGCTGCGATGGTAAACATAAGCGACATCTTTGCCATGAATGGAACCCCAAAGCAGATGACTGTCTCGCTGGCCCTGTCAAAACGCTTTACTGTGGAAGACATTGAACTCTTCTACCAAGGACTGCAACTGGCCTGCAACAAATGGGGGGTAGACATCGTGGGAGGAGACACCACCAGCAGCTACACCGGACTGGCAATAAGCATAACCTGCATAGGAGAAGCAGACAAAGAAGACATTGTATATAGAAACGGTGCCAAAAACACTGACCTGATATGCGTGTCGGGAGACCTGGGAGCCGCCTATATGGGACTGCAACTGCTGGAGAGGGAGAAGGCTGTCTACTATCAGATGGTGAACGAACAAAGGAAGAAGAAGACAGCAAACAGCGACAACATACCACCCTTCCAGCCAGACTTCAGCGGGAAGGAATACTTGTTGCAGAGACAGCTGCATGCCGAGGCACGCGGCGATATTATTCAAAGCCTGCGCAATGCCGGTATAAGGCCAACTGCCATGATGGACATCAGTGACGGGCTTTCGTCGGAGCTGATGCACATCTGCAAGCAGAGCAATACAGGATGCCGAATCTATGAGAAAGAAATACCCATAGACTATCAGACAGCTGTCATGGCCGAGGAAATGAACATGAACGTAACCACCTGCGCACTCAACGGAGGCGAAGACTACGAACTGCTGTTCACTGTGCCTATTGGCGACCTGGATAAGGTGCGAAGTCTGCAAGACGTACACCTGATAGGCCACATCACAGAAGAGAAATACGGACTGACACTCGTAACACGCGACAATCAGGAGTTCGAACTGAAAGCACAAGGGTGGAACCCACTAAAGTCATAAAAACAAAACCGACTGAAGCTAAAACAGGCGGAACATCTTCACAAATACTATTACAGAGATGAGCATAATAATAGGAATTGACGTAGGTATTTCAACTACCAAGATCGTAGGACTGCGCGACGGGAAGCCATCAGCACCGACACGCATCACTGCTGCCGACCCCATAACCTCTCTCTACGGAGCCTTCGGCAAATACCTGCATGACAACGGAATAAAACTGCAAAGCGTAGACCACGTAATGCTTACCGGTGTTGGAGCTGCCTATGTAAACAAAGACGTCTACGGACTGCCGACAAGCCGCTGCGACGAATTTCTGGCAGATGCACTCGGAGCACGCTATGAGTCACATCTCGACAACGCCATTGTTGTGTCGATGGGCACGGGAACATCGTTTGTAATGTGTAAGGAAGGAGCTACTCCTAAACACATCGGAGGAATAGGAATAGGTGGAGGTACACTCCAGGGCCTGTCGCGCATAATGCTCAACACAAGCGACATAAAACAGGTGTCGGCAATGGCAATGCAGGGTGACATCAGACACATCAACCTGCTCATTGGCGACATTTCTGCCCAACCGCTGCCCGGCCTGCCCATGGAAGCAACAGCCAGCATCTTTGCACGCGCACACAACGATGCTCCCAAGGAAGACATTGCAGCAGGCATAATAGCAATGGTCCTACAGTCAATTGGATCGGCGGCTGTGCTTGCCGCCCAAGGTACCGGATGCCATGACATGGTGCTTATCGGCAACCTGTCGCTGCTACCACAGTGCAAGGAGATATTCCCACCATTGGAGAAACTTTACGGCGTACGCTTCCACATACCAAAATACTCTGAATACTGCACCGCCATAGGAGCCGCTCTTGCCTATAAGGGTTAGGAGTTAGGAGTTCTTTGCTAGCAAAGCATGCGGAAATTGAATGAATTATTATACCAAAATATTTGGTCGTACCTGTCTTTTTTCGTATCTTTGCCAAATGAAAAACGAAAAGTGATGAGTAAAGCCCGCATAACCTCTTTTTTTATCCTCATTGCAGCATTTCTCACACTGCCATCAATGGCAGAAGAGGAAGAACGCATTTTCCATATAATAAATGCTGCCAACGGGCTGGCAGACAATAGTGCACAGATAGTGAAATGCACCAAAACGGGGCGCATTATCATCTCTACGATAGGCAACCTGAACTTCTTTGACGGGAAAACCTTTACCCATGCCGACTCCGATCAGAAATACGAGTACAAGCTTCCAGAGTATCGCGGACACTATCACCTCTATTTCGACACCATGCACCACATCTGGCTGAAAGACAAGGGAAAGGTCTACTGCCTTGACTTGCTTACAGAATCATTTATTCAGAATGTGGACAGCGTTATCAAAGGAATTGGCTGCAAGGATAAAGTGCTCGACATGTTTGTTGACAAGGAGTACACAGTGTGGTTTCTCACAACAGGCGGTCTCTATTCTCCACGGTACAAGAACAGACTTAAGGTGCTTCAGAACAAGAATCTCCAGGATGTAGACATACACAACGGTACAGTATATTTGTTCTACAACAACGGAGAACTAGTAGGACAAGACACACTTGGCAACCAGAGGTGCCACACACAGCCATACGATTGGAATGAGGGTCAGAAATATGCCAGTTCGTCAGTTTTACTCCCCTATAAAGACGGGTTCTTCCAGATAAGAAATGGAGAGAAAGAGTCAATACTGCTCTACTTCAACACAAAGACACATTCTTTTGATACACTGCTGAAAGTGCCATATCACCTGAACAACATGGAACTAAGTCCTGACGGCCAAAAGCTCTATCTGCCATGTGAATACGGATACCATATATACACTATCGCCACGAGAGAGGTTGAGCAACAGAAATCGCTCACACTGCCTTACGGAGAGAATATAGAGACAGATTGCAATACCATGACCTTCGACAAGCAGGGAGGTATGTGGATAGGCACCGAGAAACGCGGAGTACTCTATGCCAGACCAAACCTAGGAACATTTAAATCCTATCCTTACGGAACACCATTGGCAACAAAATATGACGAAATGCTATTGGCTATCAACATTGACGAAGACTTTACCGAGTATAACGGAACAAAAGCATACTGCCAAATGCGCGACAGCCGGGGATGGAAATGGATAGGAACCAGAAAAGGGCTGTATATAGAGAAGCCTGGTGAAGGAAAGACTATTGCCTATACCAGGAAAGAAGGACTGAACAACGATGTGATACATGCCATAGTGGAAGACTATGACCATAATATATGGATTTCAACGTCGTGCGGTATCTCGTTCTTCCTGATAAAGGATGGGAGAATAGCCTTTTTAAACAACTTCACTGAAGCAGACGACGTACCGAGCGAGTCGTTCGACAACTGTAGGGCCATGCTCTTGCCCGATAGCTCCATAATAATGAAATCGGTGGAACACATTGTGCAGTTTTCACCAAAAGACTTTAAAGAAGTCAATACTCCGCACCTCATCACCGTTATTAAGCCCAAATTAACAAGACTGCTGGTAAATGGGAATATCGTGGAGAAAGGTGTTCCCTTCGAAGGAAGCATTATACTTGACAGAGCAGAGACACGAGTGAAGCATATCAACCTGAAGAGCGACCAGAATTCCGTGTCACTTACTTTCTCCGCATTAAACTATTCAAGACCAAAACAAACATACTACAGGGTAAGAGTAAGGGAACTGGGAAACACATGGGCTGTCTTTTCACGACAAACCTCCAACCTTGTAGACGACAAAGGTCAACTGCATTATCCCCTTGCCAACCTGGAACCTGGCGACTATCACATTGAAGTGCAGGCTTCTATGTTTCCTGACATGTGGG
>CAMYZK010000205.1 GCA_947303825.1 uncultured Prevotella sp.
GCCCTGGACAATGGCTTCCAAGCATGTATGATGGCACCGACTGAAATTCTTGCAGAACAGCACCTGCAGACCATCAGAGATTTCCTGGGCAGCATGCCCATCCGCGTAGAGCTGCTGACGGGGATGGTGAAGGGAAAGAAGCGCAAGGAGGTACTCGACGGTGTGGCCTGCGGCGAGATAGGCATCCTCGTAGGTACGCATGCCATCATCGAGGATACCGTACAGTTCGCCCGCCTGGGCATTGCCGTCATCGACGAGCAGCACCGCTTTGGCGTGGCACAGCGGGCGAAGCTGTGGGAGAAAGGGTTGAAGGTGGAACCCTCCACCCTCCACCCCATTCCCCATGTGTTGGTGATGACTGCCACGCCCATTCCCCGGACGCTGGCGATGACACTCTACGGCGACCTGGACGTGAGCGTGATAGACGAGCTGCCGCCGGGACGCAAGCCTATACGAACCACGCATGTCTTCGATGCCCGCATGACATCGCTCTACGATGGCATAAGAAGACAGATTCACGAGGGGCGACAGGTGTATATCGTCTTCCCGCTGATTGAGGAGAGTGAGAAGATAGACCTGAAGAACCTGGAGCAGGGTTTTGAGGTGCTGCAGGAGGCTTTCCCGGAGTTTCGCCTAAGCAAGGTGCACGGACGCATGAAACCTCGTGACAAGGAGGAGGAGATGCAGCACTTCGTTAGCGGTGAGACGCAGATTCTTGTGGCTACGACGGTGATAGAGGTGGGTGTCAACGTGCCCAATGCCTCGGTGATGGTGATTCTCGACGCCCAGCGCTTCGGTCTCTCGCAGCTGCATCAGCTTCGCGGAAGGGTAGGACGAGGAGCCGACCAGTCGTTCTGCATACTCGTCACCCCCTATAAGCTGTCGGAAGACACACGTAAGCGTATAGATATAATGTGTCAGACCAACGACGGCTTCCGCATAGCCGAAGCCGACCTGAAACTGCGTGGACCCGGAGACTTGGAGGGGACTCAGCAGAGCGGAATGGCCTTCGACCTTAAGATTGCCAACATAGCACGCGACGGACAGCTGGTGCAGATGGCACGCGACGTGGCACAGGCCATCATCGCACAGGACCCGAAGCTGGAGCTGCCCGCCCACCAGATGCTCCTCGCCCGTCTGCGCCAGCTGCGAAAGACGGAGATAGACTGGAGCAAGATCAGTTGAGAGTTAAGAGTTGAGAGAGTTCTCCCTCCATCCTCAATTTCTTACATTTCTATCATGTGGATGGAGTAGGGAGGGAGAAGAGCCGGATATTCGCTCTCTATTTCTTGCGCTTTTGCCTTACGGTCGGTGGGTGTGCCTTTCATCTCGATGACCTTTGCCCCGGCGGGAATCTTCAGACCGGAGAGCGTGAAGTCGACACTGGCAGGAAGGGCGTTGACCAGCTTGAGGTACTTCTTTCCGGTCTTGGAGTCCATGACCAGGCTTGCGCCCAGGCGGTGCAGGTATTTGCGCAGCTTTTCGTTGCATTCTATCTTGCTCGTGATGTAGCGGTCGCCGCTGCCCAGTGAGAAGAGTCGTTGCACCTCGTAGGCCGGTGTGGTGCGCACTTCCGTATTCGAGAAGTATATCATGTCGGGGTTCCAGTTGGAGTGACCGTCCTTGCAGAGCATGGGCGCATAGCTGGTCATCTCCACGATGTCGCCGTTGCGCTCCACGTCGGTGAGGTAGAGGGCCTCGGCCAGCGCCGTCTCCATGTTGGGGCGCTTCTCGTGGGTTGAGGCCGCCCATTCTCCCAGGTACACCTTTGGCGAGGCTTTTCCGCCGTCCAGTGTGCGGGGATAGTTATCGTAGTAGTCACGGTGGTGAATGAACCAGCCGGTGGACTCGTAGTAGTGCTCGTCGGTCATATACTGTAGGTCAGGATGCTTGCGGGTGAAGTCCCATCCCTCGATATAGTCGGCCGACGGGGTGTGGAAGGGCCCCACCGTGCCGCAGAGTTTAATCTCGGGATGACGCTGGCGTATGGCCTTGCATATCATCTCATAGCGTTCCTCGAAGACGGTGCCTATGATGTCTTCGTTGCCTATTCCCAAGTACTTCAGGTTGAAAGGCTCGGGATGTCCGGCGGCAGCACGCTTGGCGGCCCACTCGTTGGTGGCGGGGTCACCGTTGGCCCAGTCTATGAGGTTGCACAGCTCATCGATGTATGCCGGCATCTGGTCCATGGGGATGCCGCCCTGCTGTCCGCCCACCCCCTCGGCGTTGTTGGCCGAGTTCTGGCAGGGCACGCCGGCAGCTAGCACGGGCAGCGGCTCGGCTCCGATGTCCTCGCAGAACTGGAAGTACTCGTAGAATCCCAGTCCGCGTGTCTGGTGGTAGTGCCAGATGTTGAAGTCGGGCTTGCGTTCCTGTAGCGTGCCTATAGTGTGGTTCCAGTGGTAGATGTTGTCGAGTCCCTGCCCGTGGCTCATGCATCCTCCGGGGAAGCGCACGAACTTAGGCTTGAGGTCGGCAATGACCTGTGCGAGGTCCTTGCGCAGTCCGTTTTTGCGGTTCATAAAGGTCTCCTGCGGGAAGAGCGATATCATGTCAACGCCTACGTGTGCCGTCTTCAGGGGTATGATGCAGAGGCGTGCCTTAACATTGCTCTTCGTGGCGTTAAGCACCGTGGCGTACTGCTTCCAATCGCTGCCGGCAGTCTTTAGCCTACTGCTGGCCAGGAGGGTGCCATCGTCGCCTATGAGCTGTATGAGGAACTCCTGCTTCTGGCCCCCAGCCAGGACATACATCGAGAAGTCGTATTTCTTTCCAGCCTCTACAGCAATGCCGTCCCATCCCTCGTTCCAAAGCGTGTCCTTTGGCCATAGCAGAGCGTAGTGCGGGTTGTTGGGGTGCAGGGGGTGTTCGGTGCCTATTTCTATGGGACGGCTGGAGTGCCAGGCTGTGGTAGCATTCCACTCGCGGCGGTCTTTATCGTTGTACTCGAAGTCGCGGTTCTGTATCAGTTCGGCATACAGTCCTCCGTCGGCGGCATAGCTGATGTCCTCGAAGAAGATGCCTATGAGCTTGTCGCTGATGGCTTTCTGTCGGCTCATGTCAACATTAAGTTGCACGTTCATCAGTGCGGGGTACGAATCCTTCTTCTTCTCGTCATCGTGCATGCGCTCGCTGCTCTTCCTGCCGTCTTCGGCCATTGCCTGGAAGTGAATACGAATGCGCTCGACCTCCTGCCTTGTCACCTCGAATACCTGTCCCTCCATACGCTTGCTGTCGATGGTGGCTACATGTCTATTCCACATCCCGGAATCGAAGAGCGGCATGTTCATGTCGGCAGAGAACTTACGGAAGTCGCCGGAGGCATAGAGTCGTCTTGTGCCCTGCTCGGACTGGAAGAAGATGTTGAACCCGTCTTCCATGGGGCTTACCACCGGCTTTAGGCACTGCTTGGAAGACACACGGGGATAGTCCTGCGGACGCCATGTGATGAGGTCGCGGCTATAGGCGGCAGCAAAGAGCGGGGAGTTGTCATTCACCTGGAAGACTAGTCGCCAGGAGCCGTCTTTGGCACGGCACAGTGAGGGGTGGTACATGCGCTTCTCGACTCCCCAGGTGCCGTAGTCGCTTGAGCACAGCTGCCCTAGGTGGTGCCATCCGTCTTCTCCGAGCACGGCAAGATGCAGACCTGCCCGCTCGTTGGGCGAATAGATGAAGACGCTGTCTTTGTCTTGATGTGCCACTGCTGCGTTACAAAGGCATATAACGTATGCTAATGCAACTAGGATTCTCTTGCTTATCATTTGTAATTCGTAATTCATCATTTGTAATTCGTAATTTGCTCAGCCACTTCACACAGCTCATGATACCACTGCTCGCCGAATCGCCTTGTCAGTGGTTCCTTCAGGAATTTGTAAACAGGGAGATGAAGCTCTCGCCCTTTCTTGCGTGCGCTGGCACAGACATCCCACTGGTGGTAGTTGAGACCTATGGTGCCGTCGCTGAAGCGTTTCTCGCGAATGGGGTAGAGGGCACAGCTGATGGGCTTGATGAAGGGTGAAGAGCCAGCTTGTCGGCGTGCATGCCTTTCGAGTGCGCAAAGGCAGCATTGGCTCACGGTATGTCCGTCAACCTGCAGGTTGTCGTAGCAGGTGAAGACACAGTCCTTGCCACCCACGATGCTCGTCACCAGGTCGCCGTCGCGGTCGGTATAGGCCACCCCCTGGCGGTCGATGACAGTCTGTGCGCTGGCCGAGAGGTCGCTCCATACATCGTCGAGCACCTCTTCTATCTGTGCTATCTCTTCGAGCGTCACTGGGGCTCCTGCGTCACCTTCCACACAGCAGGCTCCATGACAGACCTCAAGGTCGCAGCAGAACTCTTCAGTTATAATGTCTGAAGAGAGTAGCACGTTACCAATCTGTAATATGGGAGGTATCTGCATAGCTTATTTCAAAAACTAAAAGAATCATTTACCACGCTATCGGAGTTATTCCCTGAGCTTCCAGGTATTGGTTGCAGCGTGAGAACTGGTGCTGGCCGAACCAGCCGCCACGGTTAGCCGAGAGGGGCGAGGGGTGTACGCTCTCAAGCACCAGGTTGCGCTGTCGGTCTATCATCCATGCCTTGCCACGGGCATATCCTCCCCAAAGCATGTAGACGATATGCTCGCGCTGTTGTGCCAGCGCCTTGATGGCGGCATCGGTAAACTCGCGCCAACCCAGCAGGGCGTGGCTGTTGGCCTGGTGAGCACGCACGGTGAGCGTGGCGTTGAGCAGCAGCACGCCCTGGCGGGCCCAGCGCGACAGGTCGCCCGACGCGGGGACGGGGATGCCCAGGTCGCCCTCTATCTCCTTGAAGATATTCTGCAGCGACGGGGGGAACATCACCCCTTCCTGCACGGAGAAACTCAGTCCGTGAGCCTGTCCTGGTTCATGGTAAGGGTCCTGTCCGATGATCACCACCTTCACCTTGTCGAACGGGCATAGGTTGAAGGCATTGAAGATCAGTTTTCCAGGAGGATAGCAGGCATACTGTGCATACTCCCTTTTCACCATCTGCACGAGGTTGGCGAAATAAGGTTGCTCAAACTCCGTCTGGAGGTGCTGCTTCCAGGAGGCATCGATTTTTACGTCCATGTGGGGAGCATTTTTTAACAAGCGCCTCCCCTCTTCGTGAGAGGAGGGGAGGCTGACTGATGCGTTTATTGCAAAAAATTA
>CAMYZK010000206.1 GCA_947303825.1 uncultured Prevotella sp.
CTCTTGCAGCTTCTCATGGTTGAAGTCAAGCGAGTTCTTTGTATATCCAAGTCCTGCCATCCACGAGCCGCAACTGATCTTCTGCTGTGTGCTCTGGCTGAAGGCTGCAGGATAGGAGAAACGACCGTGATTGAAAATATAATAGGCATTAAAGCCTGTAATTCCTGCCTTTATGCCATCGAAAGACTGTTCTGCTAAAGGTGATGTGTCTACATCATCACCTAGCCATGTGTTGCGTAGCTTGTAGTCGTTGCCTGTACGCCGATAGAAGAGGTCTACACCTATCTGAGAGCTGTATATACTTAAGTCCAACTGTTGCTTGATCTTTTTCAGATTGATATTTCCCAACTCAAACGTATATCCGGCAAAGAACCATTTCCATCCCACAAAAGGCCCCAGCTTGAGGTTCATGTCGGGAGCGAAAGTAACTGACTGTGCTTCACGCCCCATTCCTCTTAGGGTAAAGATGTCGTAGTTGTGAGTGGCTTGCAGCATAACAGTAAAGACATAGTGCTGTGGTTCTATGTATGTAGTATCGAGTCGGTCAAAACCTCTGACTGTACGTTTTACAGCTGTCTTCATCTTATCAAATCGGTTTACTGTATCGGCTGGTTCGGTGTGGGCCACTGCAAGCAGTGGTATTAGAAGCGCGATACACAACAGACTTTTCCTCATCAGACTACAGTTTTCCAAGAATCCTGTCCAATACCCAGTTGGTAGGTGTAGCAGAAATGCTAGTACACAGACAGACACCAAGACCTTGCAAGTGTTCGCATACACTCTTGATAAGAGGGTATTGAACATAGGGAGGGTTTTCCACTTCTATCAGCTGAGTTCCTTCACTGGTATGCAATTCTATTGGTGCATAGTTAAAGACCGAGAAAAGCAGAGAACCTCGTGTGCCTACGATAAGTATTCTGTCGGTGCGGGCAGACTCATGGGCCACAAAGCTCCAGGAACCGCTGCCAAGGAGACCGTTTTCAAAGCGGAACACAGCACTAACCGAATCCTCTGCTGTATACAGATGCCCACGGTTAGCACAAAAGCCACGTGCTTCAAGTATAATGCCGAATATGTCTTGCAGCAAGTCCAGCTGGTGTGGTGCCAAGTCATAGAAATATCCTCCTCCGCTTATTTCTGGCTTCAACCGCCAGGGCAGGTTCTCAGGATGAGCATAGTCGAGGTCTCTTGGAGGGACGGCAAACCTCACCTGAACGTTTACGGGTTCACCTATTATGCCTTCTTCAACAATCGTCTTGACTTTCTTGAAATATGGAAGATACCTGCGATAGTAGGCTACAAAGCAAGGCTGCCCCGTTTGGGTGCTAACATAGTTTATGCGCGCACAGTCGTCATAAGTAGAGGCTAGCGGTTTTTCCACATATACAGGCTTGCCTGCCTTCATGGCCATGATGGCAAATGTGGCATGACTGCCTGGAGGAGTAGCTATATATATAGCATTAACTTCCGGGTCGTCAATCAGTTTTTGGGCATCTGTATACCATCGAGGTACACCGTGACGCTCTGCATACGAGCGCGCTTTCTGTTCTGTGCGGCTCATAACAGCGACTACTCCAGAGCCCTCTACTTCGCTGAATGCAGGCCCGCTTTTAAGCTCACATACTTCACCACAGCCGATGAATCCCCACTTAAGTGTCTTCACTACATTAACGTGTTGAACAAATCATTACATAGTTTTCTGCATCTCACGAAGCCGGATTCTAGTCAACACCTGTTTTGTGTTATAGGTAAAATCGCCTGACAATATCCATGCATAGTAACCTGGGTCAAAGCGCAGCACCTCAGAAACTGTCTTGCCCTTATGTTTGCCGAAGTTGAAGTATTCGGTCATGACAGGATTACCATCCTTGTCTTTCATTACATTGCCAGCACTGTCTTTGGCCTCTCCCCAGACAATACGCCCTGCAAAGTCAATATTGTTGTTTGTACGTGAGAAATCTGCCAATGACTGAACATCATTCTGCAGAATACGTCCTTCCGGGTTCTCACCAAGCTTCATCTGATGCTCCTCAGTATAATAGTCCAGCTCGGCCTGAAGCACTCGCCAGGTTGCCTCTGTATCTTCATCAGCCCTGTGAGCAGTAAAGTCCTCCTCCATCTTGCGACCGCAGTAGAACTTGTATGCAGCAGCCAGGTTTCTGCGTTCCATCTTGTGGAATATTGTCTGTGCATCAATACAGTGACATCTTGAGAAATCAAAGTCTATGCCAGCACGAAGAAACTCTTCTGCCAGTAAAGGGATGTCGAAATGATTGGAGTTGAATCCCGCAAAATCACAGCCTTTAAACAGACAGTCCAGTTCGGAAGCTATCTGTTTGAATGTCGGTTTGTCTTTCACATCCTCGTCAGATATACCGGTAAGCTGAGTAATCTCTGGCTTGATATGCGTTTCAGGATTAATGAGATAGTTTCCGCGCTTTTCTTCGCCAGAAGGTAGCACCTTTATGTAGGACAGCTGTATGATTCGGTCTTTCACCAAATCAAGACCAGTCGTCTCCAAGTCGAAGACAACCAATGGCTTTTTCAGGTTAAGCTTCATTGTCAGTCGTTAATTAGCATAGGCATCATAAGCATGAGCACATCTTGTTCTGCTGGCTGCTCTGCTGGCACTACAAGTCCAGCTCTGCTTGAATCTGCAAGCTGTATAATAACCTCGCCACATTCGAAATTGCTCAATATTTCAATAAATGACGAGCCTTTGAAGCCAATGCTCAGAGGCATGCCGTTATAATCACATGACATCCTTTCGGTGGCAGTCTTGGAGAAGTCGTAGTCTTCGGCATCAAGTTGCAGTAGTCCGCTTTCAACATGGAAGCGTATCAGGTTACTGGACTCGCTGCTGAAAGGCTGTACTCTGCGTAGTGCAGCAAGCAACCCGGCTCTGTCTACGGTAAGCATGTTGGGATTGCTCTGAGGAGTAACAGAGTTGTAGTTAGGGTATCGTCCCTCAATGAGTCGGCAGATGATAATGCCATCCTCAAAGATTATCTCTGCATTGCGCTCGTCAAAGCGTATTACCACATCTCCACCTTGCTTGCCCAGCACACCTTTCAACAGCGAAGCAGGCTTTTTAGGAAGAATGAAGGATGCGGGCTGCTCACTCCTGATGTTCAACACCTTATTACGCACCAGCTTGTGTCCATCGCTAGCAACGATAGAGAGGCATTCTGGAGTCAAGTCAAAGTAAATACCGTTCATCACTGGCCGCAGTTCGTCTTGAGCAGTAGCAAAAAGCGAGCGGTTAACATTTTCAAAGAGTACATTTGTAGGAATACTGACCACTGTGGCTTGCTCGCCTACTTGCTGGGAGACAGGATATTCATCGGCATTCTCGACAGGAAGAGAAAACATACCATTCTGGTAATTTATCTTTGCTATATTCTGTTCCTGGTCAACTACAAATGATATTGGCTGCTCTGATATTCCCTTTACGGCCTCAAGCAAGTCGTGGTTGCCCACCAGGATGGTTTTCATTGTTACTTCGCTGTCAGATGCAGTAAGATGCAGCTTCCCCTCAATTATCTCAAATAAAAAATCTCCCAGAATTGGTAGTGAGTTCTTGCTGTTAATAACTTTGCTCAATGCAGAAAGGCGATTGCCAAGCGCAGTACTTGATACGGTGAATCTCATAATAATTATTATTTTACTTGTTTTTTCTTTTTCAGACTACAAAAATACAAAAAAATCCACATCATCCCAAAAATAATTGACAAAAAATTACGTGTTTTCAAACTATTTTAGTAATTTCGCATCGTTTTAGTCGCAACTTATTTTTATTACTATTAAGAATTATGGATATAACAGGAAAAGTAATTGCTATCATGGAGGCTAGAAGTGGTGTTTCGGCACGTACAGGAAATCCATGGATGATGCAGGATTATGTAATTGAGGTTCCCGGTAATTTTCCCAGGAAGATGTTATTCAATGTTTTTGGCGAAGAGCGTATAAAGCAGTTTAACATTCAGCTCAATGAAGAGATTACCGTTCAGTTTGATATTGATGCACGTGAGTACAATGGCCGCTGGTTTAATGACATTCGTGCATATAATATAATAAGAGGTCAGGTAGCCCAGACCGTTCCTGCAGCTGCAACGATAGCCGGAACAGGCCAGCCTTCAGCACCATTCCCCCCTGCTCAGCCTGCAGCTGACAACAGTCCGGCAGCTCCATTCCCACCGGCACAAGATGTGGAAAGTGGCGACAGTCCTGCTGACGACCTGCCATTCTGAATACAGGACACATAATCAACTCACATTTCTGCAATAGAATAGTAAAGAACGCACATATAATATACTTGTGCGTTTTTTTATACCACAAACCAGCTTCTTCCATATTATGGGTGACAAGGAAAGAATAGAGCAATTGCGTAAAGAGTTGCACGAACACAACTACCGTTACTACGTTCAGAACCAGCCAATTATTGGCGATGAGGAGTTTGACATGCTTATGCACGAGCTGCAAGAGCTTGAGCAACAGCATCCCGAGATGTACGATGCCAATTCTCCTACACAGCGTGTGGGCAGCGACATCTCGTCAGAGTTCAAACATGGTTCACATCGCTACCCCCTGCTATCGATGTCCAATACCTATAATGAAGACGTTGTGCGACAATGGTATGAGTCTGTAAGAAAAGGACTTGGTAATGAATCGTTCGAGGTGTGCTGCGAGCTAAAGTATGATGGTTTGAGCATCTCTCTTACGTATGTTAACGGACGTCTGACACAGGCTGTGACAAGAGGCGATGGTACACAAGGTGACGATGTGACACGCAATGTCAAGACTATCAGAAGCATTCCGCTGGTACTTAATCATTCGTCGGAAGGCAAACCCTATCCTGATGAATTTGAGATAAGGGGCGAGATTCTCATGCCGTGGAAGTCGTTCGACATGCTCAACAACGAACGAGAGCTGAATGGTGAGCCTCTCTTTGCCAATCCTCGCAACGCTGCGAGCGGAACGCTGAAGAGTCTCGATTCTAAGATTGTTGCAGAGAGGAAGTTGGACTCTTATCTCTATTTCCTGTTAGGCGACAATCTGCCGTCTGACGGTCATTATGAGAATCTTGAGATTGCCCGCAGTTGGGGGTTCAAGATTTCGGAAGCAATGAAAAAGGTAGAGACCTTACAACAGAT
>CAMYZK010000207.1 GCA_947303825.1 uncultured Prevotella sp.
GGCAGAATCTCTACTTTGATCTGTTCAAACATGGCGGTGAGCTGCTCGCGTATGATGATTTCTCCTTCAGAGGTGAGTGTGTAGGTCATGGTAAGTGTGGCCTTCTGGTCGGGCATGTCGAAGGTGGCTGTGATGACGGGTGAACCGTCGTCTACGGTGACACTCTTCAGTTTCATCTGTGGATTTTTCCATGTGGCAAACCTGCGCTGCAATCCTGCGCCGTAGTCGTTGTCTGTGGGAGCACGCCAGAATTCAGGTGTGACCGACTCACGATTGACGAGCATGGGCTTGCCGTCAACGTCGATATAGTCAATCCATCCGCTCCATTTGCCTATGGTTAGCGTGGTGCCACCTGCATCGAGCTTCACGTAGCTGTTGGTCTCCTCCTTGGCTATTGCGGATTGCCCTGATATTCCAGAAAACTCCGGGAACTTATAGTTGTTCAGTGCGAACTGCTGACGTGCCAGCACCTGTCCCTTGTCTATGAGGGGTGCTCCGTCTTTCGACTTGAACTGGAAGATTACAAAAATCTCCTGGTCGCCGTGATGACCGAGCACACGGCTGATGGTCTGTTTGAGCTGCTCGTCGGTGATTAGCTTGCGCTGCTGTGGCTGAATGCCGCTGATGTCGATAGTACCACCGTGTCCGAAGGACATGCCTGCTGGCACGCCGTCGCGGTGATGGCCGTTGCCACCGGCACCGCCTACGAACCATGTCAGCTCCATGTCGTCGAGTGTTTTGAAGAAGTTCTCGTTATACACCTCGAACATACCTTCCTTAAGGCCCTTGTCTGTTACCCAAACGTTCTGGTAGTAGTACTGCACCTCGTAGGCATGGGGGTTAAGACGACGGTCGGGGGCAATGATGCCGTTGCAGTTGAAGTTGTAGTCAGAGGCAGGGTAGCGGCCATAGTCGCCGCCGTAGGTGAATATCTCGCGTCCGGTGATGGGACTCTTGTCGCGCATGCCCTGGTCTACGAAGTCCCAGATGTAGCCTCCCTGATACTTCGGCTCGCGGCGTATCATGTCCCAGTACTCCTTGAATCCACCCATAGAGTTGCCCATGGCGTGGGCATACTCACACTGTATGAGCGGACGCGGGTTGTTGCCCTTGCAGTAGCGGTCGCACCAGCCGTAGTCGGCATACATGGGGCAGGTGATGTCGGTGTAGCCGCCGTCGAAGGGTGCCCGCTCATACTGCACGGGGCGTGTCTTGTCGTAGTTCTTTATCCAGGTGTAGCACTTCTCAAAGTTAGGGCCGAAGCCAGCCTCGTTGCCCAGCGACCAGACGATAATCGACGGGTGGTTCTTGAACGACTTAACATTGGCCTCGTTGCGCTCGAGGTGCATCTGCTCGAAGTCAGCGCGCTTGGCCAGTGTGCCGTCGCCATAGCCCATGCCGTGGCTCTCCAGGTTGGCCTCGGCAGTCAGGTAGAGTCCATACTCATCGCACAGGTCGTACCAACGCGGGTCGTCAGGATAGTGGCAGGTGCGCACGGCGTTGATGTTGAGCTGCTTCATTATCTTGATGTCCTCAATCATGCGTTCCACCGAGACGATGTAGCCGCCGTCAGGGTCTAACTCATGGCGGTCGGCACCCTTGATGAGGATGGGCTGGCCGTTGATGAGCAGCTGTCCGCCTTTAATCTCAACATGGCGGAAACCTATGCGCTGACTTATTACCTCTACCTCTTTGCCTTCCTTGTCGGCCAGTGTCAGAGTGACGGTATAGAGTGTTGGCGTTTCTGCCGTCCAGGGAGAAACGTTTTTCAGGCTGACAAGATTCCATCCGGCAACACCGTGGTCGGCATTTTCAGAGTGACGGTCTATAATATAACCCTCGGCATCGGCCAGCTCCATGCTTATCCTATATCCTTTGGCCTTTGGGAAAGAGGTCAGTACAGTAAGCAATCCCCTCCCTTCCTCGTAGTCGTAGTCGGCTTTGATGTCGTATTCTGATATTCTCAACTTCGGGCGTGTATAGAGGTACACCTCGCGGGCAATGCCGGTGAAGCGCCAGAAGTCCTGGTCTTCCAGCCACGAGCCGTCGCACCATCGCATTACCTGCATGGCAATGAGGTTCTTGCCTTTCTTCAGGTACTTGGTGATGTTGAACTCGGCAGCTACCTTTGAATCCTCGGAGTAACCCACGAACTTGCCGTTTACCCATACCGAGAGGTTGCTGGTGGCTGAGCCTACGTGGAAATATACATCCTGACCGTTCCAATCTTCTGGCAGGTCAAAGGTGCGGCGGTAGGAGCCAGTGTAGTTGTTGGTCTCTCCAATATAGGGCGGGTTGTTGTCGAACGTAGTACACCAGGCATAGCCGGCATTCTTGTATATCTTATCGCCGTAACCCTCAATCTCGAACAGGCCTGGTACGGGGAAGTCAACCCAGTCCGAGTCGTCGTATTTCAACGAAAAGAAGTCTTTGGGGGCCTTGTCGTGGTCTTTCACGAAATTGAACCGCCACTTACCCTCCATGGAAAGGTAACGCGTCGACTTCGTCTTGTCGCCAGCCTGTGCTTTCTCCTCGTTCTCAAAGGCAAAGAAATGCTGATGCCTTGGCTCACGGTTGATCTGGTTTACCGACGGGTCTCGCCATGCCGGTGTCTTGTCGGCAGCAAGGGCAGTGGCTGAAGCCACAACCGACAATGCTATTAAAAGTTTTCTAAGCATAGATTAATGATTGATTTTAGTTTATTAATAATTTGTGCAAAGATACAAAATAATTGTCTATAGTTAGGCATGAATTGTATTTTTTTTGTACCTTTGCATCAAAATTTTGGAATCCATGAAAAAAAAGATAGAGACAAAGGAGAGAAAAGCGGCTCCTTTGTGGATTAGATTTTTGTCGCCAATAATGTGTGTTGTGGCACTTGTTGCCGTTGCTATTGGCATACTTTCCTGTGAGCGTGAATATTTGTGGAAAGTACAGGAGTTGAATCTTCATCTTGATACATCCTTGTTTTTCAGGCAGCAGATGGTTGTTCCCGGGGGCATTCTGACATGGCTTGGCACCTATTTCACAGAGTTTTTCTATCATCCTGTTTTGGGTGTCCTTTGGCTTACCATCTGGTGGGCTGCTCTTATGTTGCTTTGTGGCAAGGCTTTCCGCGTACCGCTCAAGTGGAGTGTCCTGCTGCTTGTACCCGTAGCCTTGCTGCTTATCACATGTGTGGATCTGGGCTATTGGATCTATTATCTTAAGTTGAGAGGCCACTTCTTTGTGGCAACCATTGCCCTGTGTGTGGTCTTTGCTCTGGTGTGGGCATTCCGCAAGATTCCTGCCAAATACGGATTGAGACCGTTGTTTGTTGTACTTAGCACTCTGGTGCTCTTCCCCTTTACGGGGTTCTATGCACTGTTGGCGGCAGTAGTCATGGGGGTAATGAGTTGGAATCTTGATGGAACCAAACTCCGGGGCAAGTGCATAAATAGCGTTGCTGCTGTGCTGTCGGTCATAGTCGTTCCGTTGGTGTACTATCACATGGTTTACTATCAGACAAGTCTGGAGAACATCTGGTGGGCAGCACTTCCCCTCTTCTGCATGGCAGAGGAATATGGAGCCTATTATATACCTTATTATATACTGGTAGCTTTCTGCCTGGCGATGGCTGCCGGATATGGCAAGCTGTGCAGCGGACAGGTTAGGAAACCTCTTGTCTGGGGGCTAGCAAATGTTGCTCTGCTCATAGTGTTGTCATTCGGAGTGGTGAAGTTCTGGTATTGCGATTACAACTTCCATAAAGAACTGCGTATGCAGCACTGCATGGAGCTGGAGGACTGGCAGGGCCTGCTCGACGAGGCTGCCGATCAGGTAGAGCCTCCCACCCGGGCTATAGTGATGATGCGCAATCTGGCTCTTTTCCGACTGGGAAGAGAGGGCAACGAGATGTATCACTATCGTCCGGGAGCACAGCCCCCCGTCACTCCCATTCATGTTGCCATGGCGCAGGTGGTGGGCAGCAGCATGTACTATTACTATGGCATGCCCAACTACTGCTACCGTTGGTGCCTGGAAGACGGTGTTGAGTTTGGATGGCGAGCCGAATACCTTAAGTTACTAACCCGATGCGCCCTGGTAAATGGCGACCATAAGGTGGCACGCAAATACCTGCAGTTGCTCAGCCATACCCGGTACCACAAAGACTGGGCAGCTGAACAAGGCAAGTATCTTGACAACATGCAGGCTTTGGAAAACGATAAGGGCTACGGTCCGGTAGTACGCCTTATGAGATATGAAGACCGACTGGGTAGTGACCAGGCAGTAGTAGAGAAGTTCCTCATGCATCACTTTGTCACAGACTATAGCGATGACAAGTTGTATATTGAGCAGTCGCTGAATGCTGCCTTATGGACGAAAGACATACAGACCTTCTGGGCTTGTTTCAATATTTATGCCAAGAGCCATCTCAACGAACCTATGCCTATACACTATCAGGAGGCAGCCTATCTGTATGGTCATCTGGAAAAAGGTGTGAATATAAGCAACATGCCTTTCGACGAGAGTGTGAAGCAAAGCTTTGATGCCTTCAATAAGGCTGCAGAGAACAATGTGCGTATGGGCTTGTCGGAGGAACAGATGAAAGAGAGTATGTATGCACAGTTTGGCAAAACATTCTATTACGAATATTATTTAGTGCGCAACCAGAAGCTGTACTAGTGTACGATAACCAAAGAAACAAAGAAAGATGAACATAAAGATGAAAAACAGCATGCGAACGCTGACAGTCTTATTGCTTGGTGTGGTCTCCTTTACCGTCTGCTCTATGCTCTGCACGTCGTGTAAGGGAGTGAGTCTGCCCGACAGCTATTCGCAGGCAGACAGCCTGCCGGCCATCTATCCTGACTATACTGATGTTACCATACCCGTCAACATTGCCCCGCTTGCGTTTCAGGTTGAGCAACAGGCCGAGGATGCTGTAGTGCGCTTTGCATGTGGCGGTAATGAGATTATCTGTGGGGGCATGAAGGCACAACCTTCTATCGACGAGTGGAAAGAGCTCGCGTCGAAGGCCAAGGGTGGCGACATCACTGTGGAGGTGTACACCCGGCAAGGTGACAAGTGGACGCGTTTCAAGCCGTTTCCCATACATGTCTCTGCCGACAGCATTGACCCCTACATCAGCTACAGGCTT
>CAMYZK010000208.1 GCA_947303825.1 uncultured Prevotella sp.
CCGCCTCGTTCAAGGAAGAATATGCTGGGACAGATATACCCAAGCGGTATGCCCAGTTCTGCTCACAATACACTGTCCGTGCCAAAAGTTTTCTCAAGGAGTTTAAAGTCATCGACGATAATACTTACCTGTAGCCTCTTTTTAGTCAAGAAATCCTTGATTTTCCTTAAAAAAGGCAAGTATTCTTGTCCAATTCGGAAAAAAGAAGTAATTTTGCACCCGTAACAGAACGAAATGGCATGAGACGACTATTGTTTGGCTTTTTCTTCCTTCTTTTGCTGTACACAGACGCTGTGGCACAGGAACTCCAGGCAAAGATAAGCATCAACAGCTCGCAGGTACAAGGAACTGATAAGAGCGTTTTTGAGAACCTGCAGCAGACGTTGGAGCAGTTTGTCAACGAGCGGCAATGGACAGCCCTTCAGTTTCAGGAGAACGAGCGAATACAGTGTGTGTTCAATATCACTGTGTCGAAGTATGATGCCGGATCCAACAAGTTCACTTGCTCCGCACTGATACAGGCCAACCGTCCAGTATTCAACTCTGCCTATACCACTACATTATATAATAATAAAGACAAGAACTTCGACTTTGAGTTTGTTCAGTTTGACCAGCTGAACTTTAACGAGGAAGTTATCGACAATCAGTTGGTTGCCCTTTTTGCCTATTATGCCTATCTCATCATTGGGCTCGACCTCGACAGCTTCTCACCAATGGGCGGCACTGATGTCCTTCAGCGTTGTATGAACTTGGTGAACAATGCCCAAGACTTGGGCTTTGCTGGCTGGAAGTCGTTCGAGGACTCACGCAACCGTTTTGCCATTATCAACGACTATCTGGATGAGGCTATGCGACCCTTCAGACAGCTGCAGTATGACTACTACCGCAAGGGGCTCGACGAGATGGCTCAGAATGTGGAGCGAGGGCGTACGGCTGTAAGCACAGCCCTGCAGGAGTGCCTCAAGAAAGCCCATGAAGAGAAACCCCTCAGTCAGCTTCCACAGATATGGACCGACTACAAGAAGGACGAGCTTGCAAACATCTACAAGGGGAAAGGCACGCAGAAAGAGAAAGAGCAGGTTTACGACATTCTCTTCGGCATCAACGCATCGCAGAATACTTCTTGGGAAAAGATAAAGCAATAATAACTTTCACTCCCCTTCACGTGGAGCTTGCGAAAGATGAACACTTTAATAACAACAGGATAAATAACAGAAAATGAAAGCATTTGTATTCCCTGGACAGGGGGCGCAGTTCGTAGGCATGGGCAAGGACCTCTACGACAACAATTCTACAGCAAAGGAACTTTTTGAGAAAGCAAACGACATCCTTGGCTACCGCATCACAGACATTATGTTCAATGGTACCGACGACGACCTCAAGCAGACCAAGGTGACCCAGCCGGCCGTCTTCCTCCACTCGGTTATCTCTGCAATATGCATGGGAGAGGCTTTCGACCCGAAGATGACTGCCGGACACTCGCTTGGCGAGTTCTCTGCACTCGTGACTGCAGGTGCCCTCTGCTTTGAAGACGGTCTTAAACTGGTCTATGCACGTGCCATGGCCATGCAGAAGGCTTGCGAGGCTCAGCCCTCGACAATGGCTGCCATCATCGGTTTGGCCGACGAAAAGGTAGAGGAAATATGCGCTGGCATCAACCGCGAGGGACATGTGGTGGTCTGCGCCAACTATAACAACCCCGGACAGCTGGTTATCAGCGGTGATATTGAGGCCATCAACGAGGCTTGCGAGCAGCTGAAGGCTGCCGGTGCCAAGCGTGCTCTGCCCCTGAAAGTGGGCGGTGCCTTCCATAGTCCGCTGATGCAGCCTGCAAAGGATGAGCTGCAGGCAGCTATAGAGGCAACCCAGTTTAACACTCCTAAGTGTCCCGTATACCAGAATGTTGATGGCAAGCCTCACACCGACGCTGCCGAAATAAAGGCCAACCTCATTGCCCAGCTCACCAGCAGCGTACGCTGGACACAGTGTGTGCAAAACATGATTGCCGATGGTGCCACCGACTTTACAGAGTGTGGACCGGGTAAGGCTCTACAGGGTATGATAGCAAAGATAAACAGAGAGGTGAGCGCACATGGCATCGAATAAGATGATTGTCTATCAAATCTTTACGCGTCTGTATGGCAATAGCTGTCAGACGCGTAAACCTTTTGGTACTATTGAGGAGAACGGATGTGGCAAGTTCAACGACTTCACACCGTCGGTGCTCAAGCAGATACGAGAGATGGGCGTCAGCCATGTGTGGTACACCGGTGTCATACGCCATGCCACCATGACCGACTACACAGCTTTTGGCATACCACGCCAGCATCCTGCCGTGGTGAAGGGTAGGGCAGGGTCGCCATACGCCATTACCGACTACTATGACGTAGACCCCGACCTGGCTGTCAACGTTGAGAAACGCATGGACGAGTTCGAGAAGCTCGTTAACCGCACCCACCGCGCAGGGTTGAAGATGATTATTGATTTCGTGCCCAACCACGTTGCCCGTCAGTACAAGAGTATAGCCAAGCCTAAGGGCATTGTAGATCTGGGTGAGGACGATGACTCCACCCTTGGGTTCAGTCAATAGAACAATTTCTATTATTGCCCCGGCCAGAGCTTTTCTCCTTACTTCGACCTCTATCACGGCGAGAAGGAACCATACGCCGAGATGCCCGCCAAGGCGACCGGCAACGACTGCTTCAACAATGCTCCTGGCATGAACGACTGGTACGAGACGGTGAAGCTTAACTACGGCGTAGACTATTATGCCGGCATCACTCCTGCTGCCTTCCGCCTTCCGCCTTCCACCCCCATCCCCGACACATGGTTCAAGATGCTACACATCCTGCTCTTCTGGGCGGGAAAGGGCGTAGACGGCTTCCGTTGCGACATGGCAGAGATGGTTCCGGCCGTCTTCTGGGCATGGGCTACTGCAAGAGTTCGTGAGGCATATCCCAATGTCGTCTTTATCGGCGAGGTTTACAATCCCCAGCAATACAGGCTGTTCGTTGATTCTGGCTTCGACTATCTCTACGACAAGGTGGGCATGTACGACGTGCTGTGCGACGTGCTGCGTCACCGCCGTGACACTAATGCCATCACATGGGCCTGGCAGCAGACCGACGATATCAGCAGCCACATGCTCTATTTCCTGGAGAATCATGATGAGCAGCGCCTTGCCAGTGACTTCCTTGTAGGAAGTGCAGAAAAGGCGCTTCCCGCTGCCGTTGTCAGTGTGCTTCTCAATCAGAATCCTTTCATGCTCTATGCAGGACAGGAGTGGGGCGAGCGTGGCATGGACAAGGAGGGCTTCAGCGGCCTTGACGGTCGAACTACCATCTTCGACTATTGGAGCATGTCGGAAAACCGCGCCCCCAAGCTTGTTGACTACTATCGCATGTTACTGACAACAGCCCAGAAGGAGCCCGCAGTAGTGCATGGCAAGATGTTCGACCTTATGTATGTCAATCAGCATCTGTACCGCCAGTATGCGTTTATGCGTGCTTACAAGAAAGACGTGCTCATTGTTGCTGCCAATTTCGACGATGTGCCTGTAACAACAGAAATAACTGTTCCGCAGCACGCTTTCGACTATTTGGATTTAACCGAGGGTACATTCAATGCAAGCAGTCTGCTCACAGGAGATATTCTTACTGTTGATTTGCTATACGATAAGAGCATAACAATCAGTCTGGATTCAAGAGGCTCCGTTGTGCTGAAGCTGACAATGCCGAAATAAGAAAATGCGATGGGGCTGCGTTTCATCGTTTTTCTGGAGGCATTAGCCTCAAGGCTATGGTATATATAATGCCTACAATGACATACATCAGTAACACTTGAATGATGGATAGGTGTATGCCGTTGATACTGGAGAGCGGTAACCGAGATATTACTGCCAGTGCATCGTTAAGCCCTTTGGCCAGACATATCAGAATGCCTGTGGCAGCAGGTATGATCAATGCCAACACGGCACTGTAGAGTATTGCTGTGGCAAATGGTATTACAACGAGGTTGGTGAGCAGGAACCATGTCGGAAAGCGTCCGAAGTGGTACATCACCAGCGGGGCTGTGCCTAGCTGTGCTGCTATTGATACCGCTATAAGTCCAAAGAACCATCTTGCCAACCGGTGTTTCTGTAGCCATTTGGCAGATACATATCCTCGCATGACAGGCATAAAAAGCAGTATTCCTGCCATGGCCATAAACGACAGCTGGAAGCCAATGTCGAAGATAAGGCTACTGTCTGTCAGGAGCATCACCAAGGCGGTGAAGCAGAGAACTCCCAGTGGGGCATTTGTCCTTCCCCCTACAGCAAAGGCAGAATAGATGGTAATCATTATCGCTGCCCTCACAATGCTTGTAGAGAGTCCTGTCAGAAAGGCAAATGCCCATATCGACAGGATTACTATAAGCTGTGACAGCCAGAACCTTTTCCGACCCAGTGTCAGGGTGGTAAGCAGCATGTAGATGATGCCAAGGTGGAGTCCGCTCAGTGCCAGCACGTGTGAAGCTCCGCTCACCGAGTATGTTTCTCGCAGCTGTTTTGAAACACCCGACTTTTCACCCAGTGTCATGGCTGCTACCACAGCCATGGCATCGCTGTCACTGTTGCCGTCAGCCTCTAGCCTTTTTATTAGTTTGCCTCGCCATTGACTGGCTGTAAGGCGTGCCCGTTCCAGATGGCTTGGTTTACTTATATCATTGGGTTGTTGCCAGCTAGTGTTCCTCCTTATCAGGTGGCCATTTTCCAGACGGACAATATTATGCTCCTTCCCGTTGGGAGATATACTCATTCCCAGCGAGAAGAAGCATGCCAGAATAGTTACGCTTTGTGTGAGCGGATAACGTTTAACCCACAGCGTGGCCAATGAGGTGGCTGCCATCAATGCTATAGCAAACCATTTGTCCAGCCCTAATACAAATCCCGCCAAAATTCCTGTTGCCAGAGCAGTTACAGGCATTAGCAGAGGAGCATTGAGCTGTGGCTTTCTCCTCATCGTCCTTGGTGCAAGTTTTTGCTAATAGTAGCTGTTGCGTGTCACTGAATCTCCCAGCCCACGGCCGATGCTCCGAGCACAGCTGCAGAAGCACCGTCGAGGCCGCTGACGAGGAACTGTGCCTTAC
>CAMYZK010000209.1 GCA_947303825.1 uncultured Prevotella sp.
CACCCTGGGGTCGTATTCCGATGTGCCTGCGGGGAAGTCTATCTCGGGTTTGATGATGTGGTAGAGGCTCTTCTCGTTGTCGCCAGCCTCGGCACGTGCCTCCTCGCTGTCAAGTACGTCGTATGGGCGGCTCTCCACAAGCTCTACCAGTTCTTTTGGTGGCCTTATGCCACGGAAAGGTTTTACTTTTGCCATGTTGAAATAGGTTTTGCTTTCAGTCTTTTCTATTTTTCACGGCAAAATTACTGCTTTATTTCGACATAGCCAAATTTTTGGGGTGAAAAGCAATTATTTGCTCAGCCGTTGGCAGTAGGGTGGGGCAGTTCGCTGTACATCTTCTTTCCCTTGGCATAGTATTGCCAGAGCAGGGAGAAGGGTCTGCGCTCTGTTATCACTTTTGTTTTTGCTCCCTTTTGTATTTTCTCCCTGTCGGCGTCGAAATCCTTGCGCCATTGCTTGAAAGCCCTGCGTGCACGGTATACGGCCTTGAAGTCGCCCAGGTTGTGCTTCAGCAGCAGCATCTGCCATGCAGCGAGGTAGTCCAGCCACCAGCGCATGCGCATCACATGCCTCAACTCGCTGTCGGGCAAGCACTTGTAGAGCATGGTCAGGTTGTTGCGGAAGTTGAGGAAGGTCTTCATGGGGTTTGACTTGGGCAGTGTGCCGCCGCCTACGTGGTAGACCACACTCTGGGGCAGGCATACTATCCTGTATCCTTGCAGTCGTATGCGCCAGCACAGGTCTATCTCCTCGTTATGTGCGAAGAAGCGGGCATCCAGTCCTCCTACATTATTATATATGTTCGCACGCACGAGCAGGGCGGCTCCTGTAGCCCATAGTATATCCGAGGGTGTGTCGTATTGGCCGCTGTCGTGCTCTACGGTCTCGAATATCCTTCCCCGGCAGAAGGGATAGCCATAGCGGTCTAGGTAGCCGCCGCAGGCACCGGCATACTCAAAGCTGTCCCTGTCGTAGATGGAGCGTAGCTTGGGCTGGCAGGCGGCAACGTCCTGATGGCTGTCCATATATGCTATCAAGGGTGTAAGCCAGTGGCTTGTCACTTCTATGTCGCTGTTGAGCAGCAGGTAGTACTCGGCATCTATCTGCGCCAGAGCCTTGTTATACCCCTCGGCAAAGCCCCAGTTCTTGTCAAATCGAATGACTTTTACTTCGGGGAAATTGTCGTTCAGCAGCTGTATGCTGTCGTCGCTCGACGCGTTGTCGGCCACATAGACCGTGGCCTCGTCGCTCGAATACTTTATCACGCCGGGCAGGTATTGGCGCAGCATCGATGCTCCGTTCCAGTTGAGTATTACTATGGCAAGCTTCATCTTTATTTTGAGTTTTTGAGTTTTGAGTTCTTGAGTTTATAAGTTCTTGAGTTTATGAGTTTTGAGTTTAGAGTCTACTTTAAAAAGTCCGCTACCGTCAACTAACGAGCCGCATGGCACACCCCTCCCTTGTAGGGGAGGGGAGCAGCTGCGCACAGATTTCTTCTCGGAATACTCATTTCTGGACTATTTAAAGTGGGCTCAGTTTGTGAGTTTCGCAGGTAAGGCCGAAGGCCTGTCAGATTCCAGGCAGTGCCGAGCGTACACTCCTGCCTGTGGTATGTCGCCCTTTCAGGGCTTTGTGCATGCGTGTCAACTTGTCAACTCGTCAAGTTATGAGTGCGGTAGCAAATTCTTCACTCTTCATTCTTCACTTAAAAACTCTCAACTCTTAACTCTTCACTTAATAGTGCACTGCGGTCGTGGTTGAAGTCGCCCAGACGGACGTGCACCAGTTGGTTGTCAAGCTCGGGGCGGGCATCTTGTGGGGGCAGTTCCACGCGTATGTAGTTGCGTGTGAAACCGTGCATGGCCCGTCCCCGTGTGGCTTTCTCAAACAGCACCTCGGCCTCTGTCCCTATGTGTGCCTGATAGAAGGCTTTGGTCTTGCTGTCCGAGAGTTCGAGCAGGCGCTGGCTGCGCTCTTTCTTCTCTTTCTCCGGTACTATATAGGGTATCTTCAGTGCTGCCGTCCCCGGCCTTTCGCTGTACGAGAACACATGCAGCTGTGTCACGGGCAGCTCGCTGAGCAGTCGGTAGGTTTCCTCAAAGCATTCGGGTTTCTCTCCACGGCATCCCACCATGACATCCACGCCTATGAATGCTTGTGGCATGAGCTGCTTTATGCGTGTCACCTTGTCGGCAAAGAGGCGGCTGTCGTAGTGGCGGTGCATCAGTCTGAGCACCTCGTCGCTGCCGCTCTGCAAGGGAATGTGGAAGTGTGGCATGAAGGCGCGGCTGCCGTTGGCCAGATAGTCTATCAGCTCGTCGCTCAGCAGGTCGGGCTCCATGCTGCTTATGCGATAGCGGCATACACCCTCCACCTGGTCGAGGGCTTTTACCAGATCTATGAAGCTCTCGCCTGTGGTCTTGCCGAAGTGCCCTATGTTCACACCCGTCAGCACTATCTCCTTGCCACCCTCGGCGGCAGCCTCTTCTGCCTGCCTCACCAGCGATGCTATCGGCGGGTTACGGCTGAAGCCGCGAGCGTAGGGTATGGTGCAGTAGGTACAGAAGTAGTCGCAGCCGTCCTGCACCTTCAGGAAGAAGCGTGTGCGGTTGCCTCGTGAGCAGCTGGGGGCAAATGTCTTTATGTCTTTTGTCTTGCCTGCCAGGAAGCACTTACCGCCATGCTCTATGGTATCTGCGCTGTCGCGGCGGGCCAGGGCATCGGCGAGGTGCTCTACCAGCGTTGCTTTCTCGTTGGCTCCAAGCACGAGGTCTACCCCCTCCATGCGGCTCACTGTCTCGCCGCTGAGCTGGGCGTAGCATCCTGTCACCACGACAAAGGCTCCCTGGTGCTGCCTCACCATGCGGTGGATGGCCTGACGGCACTTGTGGTCGGCAACATCGGTCACCGAGCAGGTGTTTATCAGACATATATCGGCATGCTCGCCCCTGCCCGCAGTGCGCACCCCCAGCTGTTGCAGCTTCTTTTCAAAGGTAGATGTCTCCGAGAAGTTCAGCTTGCAGCCAAGGGTGAAATAGGCAGCTGTCTTATTCTGGAAAACCGAAGAAACACTCATTTTTCATCTGTTTATCTTCAGGCACATCATCGTGAGGTTGTCGTTGGGTTCGGCACCATCGCGATGCTTCACCACCTCGTCTTTCAGATACTCTATGACTTCCCTTGCAGAGTTATAGTTCTTCCCTTCCAGCACATTCAGCAGGTGTTCGTCGCCAAACTGCTCCTGCTGCCTGTTCTCAGCCTCGTTAAGGCCATCGGTATAGAGCAGCAGCGGATGTCCGTTGAAGTCTTCGATGACTTCGCCTTCATATTCCAGTCCTTGCCACAGGCCTATGGGGGCATTCGGGTTCATCTCCATAAACCTTATCTTGTTGTCTCGGTCTCTTATTACCGGGGGATTATGTCCGGCGTTACAGAAGTACAGCTTGCCCGAGTTGATGTCTGCCAGTCCGATGAACATAGTTACAAACATGCCCTGCTCGTTGTCTTCCGACAGCTCGGCGTTCATGCGGGTGGCTATCTCTGCGGGCATCATGCTCTGGGTGGCAAGTGTGCGGAACAGACGGGTGGCCTGGGCCATGAAGAGCGAGGCGGGAACGCCTTTTCCTGAGACGTCGCCCACGCAGAAGTAGAGGTTGTCGCCCACCAGCAGGTAGCCGTAGAGGTCGCCTCCCACTTCCTTGGCAGGCACCATGACGGCAAAGATGTCCAGTCCTTTATGGTCGGGGAACACATTGGGGACCATAGACATCTGTATGTCGCGGGCGATGCGCAGCTCGCTCTCTATACGCTCCTTGACGGCAGTGGTCTCCTCAAGCTTGTCGTAAGCTTTCTGCAGCTTGTTGTGTGCTGCCGACAGCTTCATGGTCGCCTTGCGCTTATGCCAGGTATAGATAACAAAGAAGATGACGATTAATGCCAGGGCCACCAGGGTGCTCACCCATCGCTGGCGCGACAGGTCGGCCTGCTGCTGTGCTATCTGTGCTTCCTTCTGCTGAGTGTTGTAGATGGTGGCCAGCTCGGCGGTGTCGTCGCTCTTGTTTCTCACTATGGCCGTGTCGAGGGCATCGCAGAGCTGCAGTGCCAATGCCATTACCGAGTCACGGCGCTGGGCACCGACGTTGGCCCTCATCTTCGGCAGCAGGTAGAGCTGTATGTTGTCGAGCGACTTCTCTATGTCGTGCTCTATCATCATCTGGTCAAGGTAGCTGTAGTTGTTGGCTGCCTCCTCATACCGGTGTGCTGCCATAAGATAGTCGTTGGCGTTGATGCGGCCCGCGTAGGTCTTTGAATAATCTGTCTGCAGGAATGCTTTATAGGCCATTGCTGCCGAGTCGGGCTGGTTGAGGCCCATCTTGGCCACGGCTCTCATTATCTCTATGCGTCCCATGTACTCGTCGAAGTATTCCAGCCGTGCGTCAGGCTTATCCCGGTATTTGTTGAGCAGCATCTCTGTCCTGTTAATCCAGTATACCGACTTGTCGTAGCGGTGGGTGTTGATATAGGCCATGCTGGTATAGACGGTGCCTATCACTGCCTCCTGGAATCCCCTTCCCGTACTGTCGGTAGACCATCGGTTGATGTAGTGCTGGCGGGCAGTGTAGAAGCTCTCCTGTGCTTCTGCGTCACGTCCCAGGTTTATCTGGCAGCAGCCTATGTTGTTGAGCAGTATGGCATAGTCTATGTCCGATCCAATGCCCAACTCGTCCATCTTTGCCACGGCAGGCATTGCCACCTCCAGCGAACCTTCATAGTCGCCTTTCACCAGCAGCAGCTCAGAGAGCCTGCGGGCCGACTTGATGTAGCTTACTTGGTCTTGGGGAGTCTTGATGTCGCACTCCATGGCTTTCTTGAAGTGGTATTCGGCAGTGCGGTATTGGTTCTGCCTGTAGTAGGCTGTGCCACGCCAGCGGCTAGCGTTGATGAGGCTTATCTCGCCGTTCTGTTCGAAGCTGTCGACAAGCACCAGCATACGCTTGTAGTCTTTTTTCGCACCGACACTGAAGATGAGGCTGTCGGCCTTGCTTGCAGTGCCAACCTCTGCGGGCTTTGTTTCTTTGCATGCTCCTAAGAGGAGG
>CAMYZK010000210.1 GCA_947303825.1 uncultured Prevotella sp.
GCATCCACTGCATCTGCTATAACTTCATGCCCGTACTCGACTGGGCCCGCACCGACCTGTTCCACTCAAATCCCAACGGTGCAACAAACCTCTACTTCAACTATGCCGAGTTTGCATACTTCGACATCTATATTCTGAAGCGCGAGGGTGCACGTGAGGAATGGGCAGCATTCAAATTCCCTGAAGGTTGGGGCGAGGGCCGCAACGTGCTGGCCGAGTGCGACGAGCTGGCAAAGACCATGACTCCCGAGAAAGACCACAAGCTGGTGGAGAATATCGTCATCAAGACACAGGGTTTTGTCAGCGGCAACTTCAGCGAGGACGATGAGGCCCCGATACACAAATTCCGCGAGTTCCTAGACCTCTACAAGGGTATTGACAAGGCAAGGCTGCGCGAGAACATGAAATACTTCCTCGAAGCTATAATGCCAACATGCGAGGAGTACGGCATGAACATGTGCGTGCATCCTGACGACCCACCCATTGAGATACTGGGACTGCCGCGTATAGTACGCACCGAGGAGGACATTCAGTGGTTCCTCAACGCTGTGCCCAACAAGCACAACGGTCTTACATTCTGTGCAGGCTCGCTGAGCGCAGGTGCATACAACAACGTTGTGGAACTGGCCAAGAAGTTTGCAGCACGTACACACTTCGTACATCTGCGCTCGTGTCACATCTTCCCCAATGGCGACTTTACCGAAGCTTCGCACCTGGGTGGAAGGGCCGACCTTATAGAACTCTGCCGCATCTTTGAGAAGGAGAATCCCGCATTGCCGATGCGTGTAGACCACGGCATGACCTTCACCGACGAGCCTGGTGGAATTCTCGACGAGAGCAGCCACGGTCATAATGCCGGATATACACTCTTGGGCCGCATGTTTGCACTGGGACAGGTGCAGGGCATACTGGCCACCGTAGACCGTGAGCTGGGCATAGAATATAAGCAGCCAGGATTCTTTGAAAGTTAAAAGGTTATAAAGTTAAAAGGTTATAAAGTTGAAGATGAACATACTTGAGCTTTCAGAGCAAGAGATACTGCGACGCCAGTCGCTTAATGAGCTGCGACAGAGGGGAATAGACCCCTACCCTGCCGCCGAATATCCCGTGACGGCATGGAGTACCGACATTGTTAACGACTTTGTTGACCTGCCCGTCATTGGTAAGGACGAGGAGGGAAACGATGTGCGTGAGACGGCTACGCCGGAAAACAGCCGCATGGTGAGCATCGCCGGACGCATGATGAGCAAAAGCATCATGGGCAAGGCCGGCTTTGCAAAGCTGCAGGACTCGAAAGGACGCATACAGATATACGTGCAGCGCGATGCCATCTGTCCGGGCGAGAACAAGGACCTGTATAATATCGTATTCAAGAAGCTGCTCGATCTGGGCGACTTCATAGGCGTGAAGGGCTATGTGTTCCGCACGAAGACGGGCGAAATAAGCGTCCACGTGCTTGAGATGACCGTGCTGAGCAAGAGTCTGAAGCCGCTGCCCGTCGTAAAGACGGATGCCGACGGCAAGGTCTACGACGCGTTCGACGACCCCGAACTGCGCTACCGTCAGCGCTATGTCGACCTGGTAGTGAACGCTGGCGTGAAAGAGACCTTCCTCAAGCGAGCTACCATCATCCGCACCATGCGTCACATCCTGGACGAGGCTGGCTATACCGAGGTAGACACACCCATCCTGCAGAACATTGCCGGTGGTGCTACGGCACGCCCCTTCATCACCCACTTCAACGCCCTGAACCAGGACATGTACATGCGCATCGCCACCGAGCTCTATCTGAAGCGCCTTATCGTAGGAGGCTTCGAGGGCGTATACGAGATGGGTAAGAACTTCCGCAACGAGGGCATGGACAAGACCCACAATCCCGAGTTCACCTGCATGGAGCTATATGTCAGCTATAAAGACCTGCTATGGGGCATGACCTTCACCGAGAATATGCTTGAGCAGATTTGTACCGCTGTGAACGGAAAGCCAGAAGTGGAGATTGACGGCAGCATCATCTCCTTCCGCGCACCCTTCCGCCGTCTGCCCATCCTCGATGCCATCAAGGAAAAGACAGGCTTCGACTGCGACGGCAAGAGCGAAGAGGAGATTCGTCAGTTCTGTCTGTCAAAGGGCATGGAGGTGGACGAGACAATGGGTAAGGGCAAGCTCATCGACGAGCTGTTTGGTGAGTTCTGCGAAGGAACATTCATACAGCCCACTTTCATCACCGACTACCCTGTAGAAATGTCGCCACTGACGAAGATGCACCGCTCAAAGCCCGGACTCACCGAGCGCTTCGAGCTGATGGTCAACGGCAAGGAGCTGGCCAATGCCTACTCTGAGCTGAACGACCCCATCGACCAAGAAGAGCGTTTCAAGGAACAGATGCGACTGGCCGACAAGGGCGACGACGAGGCAATGATAATAGACCACGACTTCCTCCGCGCCCTGCAATACGGCATGCCGCCCACCTTCGGCATCGGCATCGGCATCGACCGTCTGGTGATGCTGCTCACTGGCAAGTTCGCCATTGGAGAGGTGATGCTCTTCCCGCAGATGAAGCCTGAGAAGAAGGCTCCGCAGAGCACCATCCAGGAGTGGGCCGCCATAGGAGTGGCCGAGGACTGGGTGTACGTGCTGCGCAAAGCCGGCTTCTACCTGCTGTCAGACATCAAGAACGAGAAGCCCCAAGGCCTACAGCAGAAGATAGGCGACATAGTGAAGAAATACAAGCTTGACTTGCAGAAACCTTCGGTTGACGAGGTTGCCGCATGGATTGAAAAAGCATCACAGAACCCTATTAGCTAGGGAGCATCGGGGGTCTGAACAGGCGCAGACCCAGAATAATAACTAAGGTTGGAGGTGTCGCCTGTTCAGACCCCCAACCCCCTAACTGAGGGGGCTAATATGTTTGACTGTGGAAAGATAGCAATTATCGGCGGAGGATCATGGGCAACGGCCATCGCGAAGATTGTGGTACAGCACACACACCACATAGGGTGGTACATGCGCCGTGAAGACCAGATAGAAGACTTCAGGCGCATAGGCCACAATCCAAGCTATCTTACCAGTGTGCACTTCGACACTAGCGAGATAAACTTCAACAACGACCTCAACTACATTGCAAACGAATACGACACACTGGTGTTCGTCGTTCCTTCACCTTATCTCAAGAATCCCCTGCGAAAGCTGAAGACAAGGCTGAAAGACAAGTTCATCATCACTGCAATCAAAGGCATTGTACCCGATGAGAACCTTATATGCTCAGAGTACTTCCATCAGGTGTTCGACGTTCCACATGACAATCTGGCATGCCTGGGAGGACCTTCGCATGCAGAGGAAGTGGCACTGGAACGACTAAGCTATCTCACTGTGGGATGCTCAGACGAGGAAAAAGCTCACAGTTTTGCCGATGTCTTGGCCAGTCCATACATAAAGACAAAGACCTCCACCGATGTTATTGGCATAGAATACTCTTCTGTACTGAAAAATGTCTATGCTATTGCTGCCGGAATATGCGGAGGACTGAAGTTTGGTGATAACTTCCAGGCAGTGCTCATGTCGAATGCCGTACAAGAGATGTCCCGATTCCTGCAAGCCATACACCCACTGGAACGTAATGTATACGACAGTGTCTATCTGGGCGACATGCTGGTTACCGGCTACTCTAACTTTTCACGAAACAGGGTGTTCGGCACCATGATAGGAAAAGGCTATTCGGTAAAGTCTGCACAGATGGAGATGGAGATGATTGCGGAAGGATACTTCGGAACAAAGTGCATGAAAGAAATAAACAGGCACTGGCATGTGAACATGCCCATACTGGATGCCGTGTACAACATTCTTTATGAGCGCATCACCCCGCAGATAGAAATAAAATTACTCACCGACTCGTTCAGATAAAACGACATGGAAGACATCTTAAGCAGCCCTTGCTACGAACAGATACTTATACGCATCACGGGGCAGGACAGGCCCGGACTAACAGCATCAATCATGGGCATCCTGGCACGCTATGACTCGCAGATACTTGACATAGGACAGGCCGACATCCACTCTACGCTCTCGCTTGGAATACTTATCCGCATAGATGAACAGCATTCGGGACAAGTGATGAAGGAACTGCTGTTCAAGACAACTGAACTAGGTGTAAACATTGGTTTTTCGCCCATCGGTGACGAAGAATACGAGCAATGGGTGGGCCAGCAGGGAAAGAACAGGTACATTCTTACCATGATGGGACGCCAGTTGGAAGCCAGACAGATAGAATCGGCAACGCGCGTCATTGCCGACCAAGGACTAAACATCGACTCCATCATACGCCTAACAGGGCGTAAAAGCATAAAGAACACTGCCAAGCACACACGAGCCTGCATTGAATTCTCACTTCGAGGCGAACCAAGGAACAGACAGGCCCTTCAAAGCCGCCTGCTAAAGCTGTCGTCAGAACAGGAGGTTGACTTCTCTTTCCAAAGAGACGACATGTTCCGCCGCATGCGCAGGCTCATCTGCTTCGACATGGACTCTACGCTTATACAGACAGAATGCATTGACGAGCTTGCCGACCGCGCTGGAGTGGGAGAACAGGTAAGAGCAATAACCGAGAGTGCTATGCGTGGCGAGATAGACTTCAAGGAGAGCTTCACACGCAGAGTGGCTCTGCTTAAAGGACTTGACGTCAGCGTGATGCAAGACATTGCCGAACACCTGCCCATAACCGAAGGCACCGACCGACTGATGACAATACTGAAACGCTGTGGCTATAAGATAGCAATACTCTCTGGCGGATTCACATACTTTGGAGAATATCTGCAACGCCGTTACGGAATAGACTATGTGTATGCAAACGAGCTGGAAGTTGACGATGACGGGAAACTGACAGGCAGGTACGTAGGTGAGATAGTTGACGGACACCGCAAAGCAGAACTGCTGAAGCTTATTGCTCAGGTAGAGAAGGTGAACCTGGCACAGACTATTGCCGTAGGTGACGGAGCCAACGACCTGCCAATGATAAGCGAAGCCGGACTTGGCATCGCTTTCCACGCCAAGCCGCGAGTGGTGGCAAATGCCAAGCAAAGCATCTCCAGTCTCGGAC
>CAMYZK010000211.1 GCA_947303825.1 uncultured Prevotella sp.
CATCGCGGTAGCCAATTCTTCACTCTTCACTCTTCATTCTTCACTTAATATTGATGACGAGGACAAATCCTCCGCGTGGCTGGCATGCGATGTGCTTGGGCAGGGTTTTTAGGGTCTTGATGCTCCACGGCTGTGCGGTGTTGCCGCTGTCCTGGAACGACTGTATGGATTTAGTCTTGCCTACTATGGAAGGCAGTGATTCCAGGTTGAGCGTCAGCTGGCTGTCGGTGCCGTTGATGCCTGCCACATACCACCTTTTGCCGCTGCGCCGTGCTATGACAACGCTCTCGCCGGGATAGCCGCTAACGAGGCGTGTGTCGTCCCACACGCTGGGCAGCGTGGAGAGATAGCCTTGCACCTCCTTTGGCTGTGCCAGGAAGCTCTCGGGGCGGTCGGCCAGATGTTGCAGTCCGCTCTCAAAGAGAGCTGTCAGTGCCAGCTCGTGGGCATGGGTAGTGATGTGCGGATGCTGTGAGTCGCTGAAAGCACAGGGTGTATAGTCCATGGGGCCTATCACGTTGCGGGTGAAGGGCAGTGTGGCATTGTGGGCAGCGGCCTTGTCGGTGAACGTGGGCACGTTGTTATACCACTCGGCTCCATAGACACCCTCGGTGGTGAGCAGGTTGGGATAGGTGCGCTGCCATCCGCGTGGTATGGGTGCACCGTGGAAGTTGACGAGCAGGTGATGGCGTGCTGCAGCCTCTAGCAGGTCCTGACAGTATTCCATGTTCATCTGGTTGTCGCCGCTGAAGAAGTCTATCTTCACGCCGGCCACGCCAATCTTCTCGCACCAGGCAAACTCACGCTCACGGTCTTCGGGTTTGTTAAGCCTGTACTTTGGTCCCGGGGCTCCGTTTACCCACCCTACACTGGAGTTGTACCAGATGAGGGGTCTGACACCCTTCGACCTGGCGTAGGCCACGGCATCCTCGACGGTCTTCCCGTCTTTCATCTCGTCCCATTCGGCATCGATGAGAACGTATGGGAGCTTCAGCGTGGCGGCCATGTCTACATATTTCTTTATGATCTGATAGTCATTACTGCCGTGGTTGTAGGCCCAGTATACCCACGACACCACGCCGGGCTTTATCCAGCTGGTGTCGGCAAGGCGTGACGGTTCGCACACATCGGTGACAAGGGTAGACTGCACCACGTCGGCCAGCGAGCCTACCACCACCACCCGCCAGGGAGAGTGGCTGCCGGTCTTCGAGTCGATGGTCTCGTCGGGCACCACCCGGAACAGCTCACCGTCGTTAAACAGGCACAAGGCACTCTGTCCGCGCTCTATGTTCGCCTCAGAGATAAGGCAGAAGATGCTGTCGGAGGGCTCTATGAGCAAGGGGTAGCCCCAGCGGTAGTTGTAGCCAGCGGCATTGACCGAGGCATGGCCGAAGGTGGGCACGGGCTTCACGTTGGCCGTGGTGGTAAGTGGGAAGAATCCCTCATAGCCGTCGCTCCACTGCTGCATCCAGCGCTTGGTGCCTTCGGGAATGCGGAAGGTGGTCTGCTCCTTCATCCAGCGGGGGTCTTCATAACGGAAGGCCAGACCGTCGTTGTATAGGCGCAGCACGAGGCTCCCCGCCCTGTACTCGTTGGCCTGGTTGGTGCAGTGCAGACGTTTGCCTATCAGCATCTGGTAGTCGGCATCGACCGCCTTGGTGAGAGTGAGCTGGTGCACGCCTGTGCTGCCCTCCACTCCCATGGTGGGGATGTCCAGCACCGGCTTGCTGTCGTAGAACACCGTCAGCCCGTTGCCTCTGGCCTGTAAGGAGAGCCGTCCGTTGGGCGACTGTGCCTTCGGGCCTGCCGGGGGAATGACGCGGTAGTTGCCGCTGAGGTGCATGAAGGCAAAGAGGCGCAGCAGACCGTCGTAGTAGGCATCGAAGTAGCCGTCGTCGAAAGGCTCGTGACGGGCATTCCACAGTGCATCGACAAACTCCTTGCTCTTGGCGTGGCTGCACATCACCGAGGCGGCGGCCAGCGTTGCTATCAGGCCTATGCTGTGGCGAAGCTTGCGCATGCCGCCGGCCTGGAGTATCTCGTCGCCCTCGGGCAGTGTGCCGTCAATGCGGTACTGGTCGACAAACTTGTCGATGCCCTGTGAGTAGAAGAAGTCTTGTATGCGCTCACCATACTGCTGCTGCCACTCACGGTCGGCACAGCTCCACTCGTAGTCGAGGGCAATGTTCATGGGCACGCGCCAGGAGTCGTAGCGGAAGTTCGACCCGCTGTTCCTACGCCCTCCAAACCCCTGCAACAGGGTACCGTCGTAGGCGCACATGTCGGGGTTGAGGCCGGTCTTCGGGTCGATGGCCTTGTGCAGGAACTCACGGGCCTTGGCAGCACAGTCCATCCAGTAGTCGGCACTGCCGTCTATGCCATTCCACTTGGCCCACACCTCATAGAAGGCGGGGATGTGATAGCTGGGGTCGGTGAAGTTCTGTCCGAAGCCGTCGGGAGTGAAGGTGATGAGCCTTGTGTTGGGGTCTATGAGATAGCTTGAGGTGCTGCGCGGCGGGCGTATGGGTCCGTCCATCATGGCATTGGGGGGCATCTCGTCTTTCGTGGCCCGTGGCTCTATGCTGCCAAGTATGTGCTGTGCCTCGGCCTTATAGTCTATGCCGGTGTCGTTGCCCCAGCGGTTGGAGGCAAAGATGAGCGATGTGATGAAGTACAGCTCGCCGTCGCTGGCAGCCCCCTCGGCGTTGTGGGTGCCGTCGGTCTTGCAGCTCCAGGCAAAGTAGCCTGCGCGCCGTCCGTTCTGGTGCTGCATGTAGCGCTTGCTCCATCGCCACAGACGGTCGAAGATGTCTTTCTCGCCCATCTGCACTGCTATCATCATGCCGTAGGACATGCCCTCGGTGCGCACGTCGTGGTTCTTGATGTCGGAGATGTAGCCCATGTCGTCGCCCACCTCGAAGTAGACCTTGTTGGGGCCACGGAACACGTCGTTGAACACCTCCTTCAGCTTGGCATCGACGGCGGCGGGGGCATAGCCCATCTCTACAAACAGGTTGCGGTACTGTCCCGTCTCGAAGCCTCCCTTTGTCCAAGGGGCATTCTGCGCAGTGGCAAGGAGGGATGCGCCACTAAGCACTAGTGTGACAAATAGCTTTCTTATCATAACGGTTCTCCCATCTCTGATGCCTCGGCATCCTTGGCGTCAAGCTTGAAGAGCATGAACTTCGGGCTCTCTGCTGTGCATGGAGTCCAGGCTCCGTCTTTCTCGCCGTTGGGGTTGCTGTACTTGGCAAAGTTGGTCCAGGCGGTAATCATCTTCTCGGCAAGGTCCCAGTCGCCCTGTGTCCAGGGGCGCCAGCAGTGCTTCAGGCTCTTGAACACAAACCACAGGTCGCTAGAGTGGAAGGCGCCCTTCAGGCGGCTGGTAATCTCGGGATGCTTGCCGTCGTCGGGCAGCGGACGGGCAAACTCGTAGGCCCATGCCTTGCCGCCCTTCTCCTGGCGTACCTTGCAGAACTCGGCAATGCCGGGCCCCATCGAACCCATGTCGTTCAGGGTGTAGCCTATCATGTAGGGGACGTCGGCAATGCTCCCCTCGCGGGTAGCCTCGTCGAAGTTCTTCTTTGTCACATAGCCGTCAATGATGGGACGCTGCATGAGGAACACGTCGGTCTTGTTCACCATGTTATACAGCTGCGGTATGGTGTAGAGTATCTCGGTAGAGGCTTCGCGCAGCTTCTTCAGGTCGGTAAGGCCGGCCCAGTCCATCACCTTCTTCGTCTCGGCCTCGCTCTCCTGTAGCGATGGGTTGTAGGTGAAGAACTTGTTCGTAGGTGTGGCAGACTTTGCCTCCTCGCCGTCCTTGGCAGGCACGTTGATGCCGCCGCCGCTCATGATGACAGCCTTGTGGAACAGGCCACGGGCCAGCGGACTCTCGCAGAGGGTGCGCACGCTGCCGGCTCCGGCACTCTGTCCGAAGATGGTCACGTTGTCGGGGTCGCCGCCAAACTGTGCTATGTTGGCCTTTATCCACTTCAGCGACTGTATCTGGTCCAGGATGCCGTAGTTGCCGCTCACGTGGTTGGGACTTTCCTCCGACAGCTCAGGATAGGTCATGAAGCCGAAGATGCCCAGGCGGTAGTTGATGGTGACGAGCACCACGTCCTTAGATGCCCACTCCTGTCCGTCGAACTCAGGCTCCGAGCCCCAGCCCTCGCGGTAGCCTCCACCGTGAATCCACAGTGCCACAGGCAGCTTCTTGTCCACCTGGCCGGGGGCTTTGGTCCATACGTTAAGGTAGAGACAGTCTTCGCTGTAAGGAGCCTCGTCGCCGTAGCCCCACTCAGAGGCGTAGAAGCCGGGATAGTGAACGGCCTGATAGCCGGGATGACCGAACTTGTCGCAGATGCGCACCGAGTCCCATGCCACCACGGGCTGTGGCTCCTTCCAGCGCAGCTCGCCAATGGGAGGAGCCGCGTAGGGTATGCCACGATAGACATACACGCCGGGGTTCTCGGCCAACACACCTTGTATCTTACCACCCTCGATGGTGAGCACAGGGTTCTCGTCTACTTTCGGGCCAGAGCAGCCCAGCAGTGCCAAAAGAGGCAGAAGGAAAATGGCTTTTTTCATTATTGTTAGTCTTTAGGTTATGAAACATCTCTACTAAGTAGGGGTCAAAGGTACTACTTTTTCTCTATACTGCCGTATGTCCATTGTATCATATATTATAGCATTTGTATCGTGTATCTGGCTGCTCTTGCTTTGACAATGTATGCTATAACTATTCTTATTGTCAAATTTTATCCTTCACAACGCATGTAAGTTGTTGATGCTTAGTTTGTTATGGTGAAGGATTTGCTTTTAGTGGATGTCAGGGAACATTGACGTGCCATGTGGCGGTAGCTTTTCGTCATTGGACATCTTGAGCTTTGCTCTAGTGCTCTAGCATGCTCACACTCGGAAAAACTGATGAACACGCTTTCCTACAAAAGAAGGGCCGTTCAGCGAAAAAAGGCGTGGAAGGATTATTGTCCGAGCAGGTCGGATTTTCGTCCGACGCCCCCTTGTTTTTTCGGACGCACCTCTTTTCGCCGTAAACGCACC
>CAMYZK010000212.1 GCA_947303825.1 uncultured Prevotella sp.
GGCAGGCCATAGGACTGCTGGACAAGGAGCGTCCCGACTATGAGGAGCTGTCCAACCGTTCGAAGATACTCGACGAGCTGGTGCCCTACACCGATGCCATACACCTGCAAGACTCACTGCAGGAACTTGCCAAGATGCCTGAGAAAGAGAGGCTGGAAGCCATAGACAGGGTGATAGAGGCCCTGAAGAAGAAAGAGAAGGAGGAAGCCGACAAGGCACGGGAGGCAGAGGTGGAGAACGCGCTGAAGAAGCAGGGTGCCGTGGGAGGCAGAGGACAGCAGAACAAAACCACACCCACCTCACCCACTACTGGAAAGGATGGACAATGGTACTTCTACAACCAAATGGCAGTGAACCAGGGCAAGCAAACCTTCCAGAAACAATGGGGAAAGAGAGACAATGCCGACAACTGGCGAAGGGCTAACCTCACCGTCGTGGGAGCACCGGCCGAAACAACGGAAGACATGGCCAACCTCACAGACTCTACAGGCGTGGCAGCTACCGACAGCATAGCCGACAAACCGAAGGAAGAAGCCAACGACTCGCTGGCTTCCGACCCCCACAACCGTGAGTTCTACCTGGCTCAGATTCCCTTTACCGAAGAGCAGAAGAAAGAGTCGGATGTAATAATAATGGACGGACTGTTCCACTCGGGCGTCATCTTCAAGGACAAACTCGACAACCTGCCACTGTCTGAGAAACAGCTTACACGGCTCTTCGGTCAGTATCCCGACTATGAGAAGATGGACGAGGCATGGTATCATCTCTTCCTCTTATACTCCCGGCAGGGACGCACGGCAGAGGCCGACAGCTGCCTGCAGCGCATGAAGGCCGACTTTCCTGAGAGCGATTGGACTACTATACTCAGCGACCCATACTTTGCTGAGAATGCACGTTTCGGTGTTCATATCGAAGACTCCCTGTATGCCGCCACCTACGATGCCTTCAAGCAAGACCTGCACGATGTTATCGAGGCTAATGCGAAACTCTCGGCCGACAGGTTCCCCCTGGGGCAGAACAGACCTAAGTTTCTCTTCATTCATGGACTGAGCATGCTCAACCAGGGCGATGCCAAGGCATGCGTGGATGACCTGAAACAGGTGCTGGACAAATATCCACAGAGCGAGGTGGCCGAGATGGCAGGCATGATAGTAAAAGGTGTGCAGCAGGGCAAGCAGCTCTATGGCGGCAAGTTTGACTTGGACGACATCTGGAGCCTGCGCGATGTCACAGTAAACACCGACTCGCTGGCTACCGACTCGCTCTCGGCCGACCGCGACGTGCCTTTCACTTTCATGCTGGTCTATATACCCGACTCGCTGGGAGCTGCCACTGGCATGACGGCAGTGCAGGCTGAGAACCAGCTGCTCTATGAGATGGCACGCTTTAACTTCTCCAACTTCCTGGTGCGCAATTTCGACCTCGCCATAGAGCGGCAGAGTTCCTACAGCCGGATGCTTATACGGGGGTTCCTCAACTTCGACGAGGCACTGCAGTATGCACGGCAGCTAGCAAAGGCCGAAGGGCTGCAAGACATGATGCGCTGCTGCCGTAGCCTGGTGATAAGCGAGCATAACCTGGCACTCATTGGAGTGCGCTTCAGTTTCAAAGACTACGATGAGTTCTACGAGAAGACTTTCCTTCCCCTGAAGGTGAGCAATGAGGAACTGCTGCAGATGCCCGACTACGAGCTTCCGTCGGGAGAAGACAGTGAGGCATCGGAAGACGATGAAGATGCTCCTGCCGATGACAGTCCCGGCAGTTATGACTTCGACGAGGACTTATGGTAGACTACTGCTGCTATAGCTTCTTCATGGATAGCCTCACCAGAATGAAGTTTACCGGCACACACACGGCGAGCACCGGCAGTATGGCGTATTGCCTGTCAATTCCTGCCCATATAGCAATGTTAAGCACCACAAACTGAAGAGAGAAGTTTATGGCATGGCTCGCAAGAAAACCCAATCCCTTCTTAACGGTTGCATCCACCTTGAATGTGAATCTTACTGTAAGCATGAAATTTACGGCGAGGCTTGTGGCATAGCTTATGATAAGAGCCAGGTTGTGGTTTAGCGTTGCAGCAAGCCACCAGTACACACCCGCCTGTATAGCCGTTGCCACCACTCCTACCACTGCAAACCTTAGTGCCTCATGCAGGCTCTCATGCTTTGCTATATCCCGTAATTTTCGTTTAATGTCCATACAAACAATGATTCACAAAACCCGCAGGCACCTTGATTACCGTTGCCTGCGGGTTGATTAAGTCTGCTGTGTCAACTTATCTTACCACCTTCTGCGTCTTCATGGTGCCGTTGGCGTAGGTCTTACGTACAATAAGCAAGCCACTCTGCTTGCCGCTGACGCGAACACCTCCAATAGTGAACAGCTCGGTGCGTACCACGTTGCCCTGAGGCTGTGCGTTGGCAATACCGTTCTCCGTCTGGTCACTGTACTGCTGCGACTTCTCTCCGTTGTACATTACGTAGATGTCATAGATCTGTCCGCTCGACTTGGCAGCGGTGTGCAGCAGGCGTACATACACTTCGTCGGTACCGTCATAGCTCAGCTGAGTCTTCTTCCAGTTGCGCTTTGTCAGCGAGTAGCTCACGTCGCCCAGCTTTGTCCACGTCTGGCCGTCGGCAGAGGTCTCTATCTGCATGGTCGGTGTCTCACCCTCGTTACCGTTGCCGGCATAGACAACGACATCAAACGGGCCTGTCATCTTGCCTGTGGTTTCGAGTGTGGCGTTGAACGGGCCGTCAGTGGGCTGCTTGCCAAAGGTGATGGCATTCATGGTGATGCCTTCGCTGTCGTTAACTCCAATGGCATCTTCTGCTGTATCAGGATTGCGCATGGAGCCGTCGCCAATGTTGTAGCCCAGGTTCAGACTCTCCCACACCATTACCTGGCCAATAGACTTTATCATCCAGCCGTGGCCCGGGTCAAGCGTCTCTGGTGCCAGTGTGCGGGTGTAGTAGGTTGAGTCGGTAACACCATCGCTGGCCTTGCCCACCTCGGCCGATTCTGGATCCCAGTACTGTCCGGCGTTCTTGCCCCAGGTGAAGAAGTAGTTGGCATTGATGATCTCTCCTGCATCGTTGGTCTGCTGACCCTTGCCCTTCCAGTCGTCGGCATTGGCATCGAAGTGTGACATCACGTCCCAGCGTATGTTCCTGTTGTTGATACCGTCTACACCAACGAAGAATTCGGCTATGTCGCTGGCCAGTAGACCCTCGGCGGCGTCGGCAAAGGCCGTAACCTTAGCCGGTGTGGTGACAACGAAAGGCTCGGTGTACTTCACCGATGCGGCGGTGGTGTTCTGTCCGGCAAAGTTGTAGTAGATGTCCACACCCTCTGTCTCGGTGGTCAGGGTGACGGTAGTGGCACCGGCCTCGCGTGACAGTGCGAAGACAGGAGCCTTGGCCCTCTTGGCTATGGTCACCACCTTCTCGGCTATTTCACTGTCGGTAAAGCCGTCACCTATGGCGAAGGCCTTGACAGTACATTCGGCATTGACAGTGAAAGGCTCTGCATAGAGCGTGCTGGCTGTGGTGGGAACAGTACCATCGGTAGTGTAGTAGATGGCCTTGGCGTTGGCAGCCGAGATGGTTACCTGCGAGTATCCGTCCTCCTGTACGAAGGTGATGGTGGGAGTACCTACGGCAGTAATGTCGCGCTTGGTCTTGGCAGCTGCCAGCACCACCTGCGGAATCAGTGTGATGTATACGTCATCGGCAGCGTTAACGGCGGTAACATAGTAATAGGCATTACGTCCGGGGTTATGGGTGTGAATAGCCACGGCGTCGCCGGCTTTTGCCAGCACAGCATCCTGAGCGAAGTACTCGCCCAGCTCAACAGCTGTAATGTTGTCGTTATACTCTATCGACTCTTCCAAACCCTCGAAGATGGCATTCTGTGCATCGGTGATGGTCATTATGGCTGTGCCAGAGTCAACGGCCTTGCCCAGTCCCAGTTCGGCATAGATGGTGGCATTGAGGTTTACCACAGGCATGTAGGCAATGGCCGAGCGTACCAGTGTGCCCACTTTCTCCTGGAATCCTGTTATGGAAGGGCTGATGACCAGTGCGTCGTACTGCTGCAGGTCGGCCAGAGAGAGTGTAGCTGCTTCGGTGTCGGCATTGACGGCTGTCACGTCAAACTTGTCGCTGCTGCCAGCAAGCATGATGTAGGGGAAATCGCTGTCCAGGTCGCCGGTGTAGAGGTAGGCCACCTTCTTTGCATCAACCACCTGCGGCTGGTCGCCATCACCCACGGTAATATAATAGATGTGGCATCCGCCTCCGCTGTTACAGCGCACGGTGATGTCTATCGTTCCGTCGTCGTTGGTGGCCTCGATGTCTTCAGGAATCTGCCAGGTGAGGTCTCTATAGGTTGTCACATTACCATCCGACACGGCATTGTTGTCTGCATCGATGGGGTCGGCAATCTTGGTGCCGTTGTTGTCGTGGCCTACATAGAGCGTAACGCCGCGCGAGCTGCTGAACTTGTGAGACTCGATACCCATCTTTATGGTGGTTCCCAGCTCTACGTGTGGTATTATGCAGTAGTTCTGGTTCTTCGAACCGAGCCACAGGTATGACGCTCCGTGGTAGGGGCCGAAGTCGGCACCGTTGGCAGGTGTGCAGTCGGGGTAGTTCAGGGCAATGGCCAGTCCTGCCCAGCCGCTGGTGTGAATGAAGGTAAGGGCATCAAGCTCGGCAATGTTCTCGCCGTTAGCCTGAAGTATCTCACCCCCACTGGCCGGGGCGGCAGTCTTGAAGAAGCAGTTGTTCTCGGCAATGGCGTTGGTTGTAGCCGAGCCGTCTTTCTTCTCCATGTCGTACCATGCTGCGGCATCTACGCCTTTGGCTTTCTCTGCCTGCAGGTTGGCAACTGTTGTGGTGCTCCATTTGGTGAAGTCCCACGACTTGCGATACTGCTGAGCATTGGCACCAAGTGTCAGGGCCAGCAGCGTCATTAGTGTAAAGATTTTCCTCATGTCTTGTTAGTTTTTTAAGAAAAATATTGAATGGTTTTTGCTAATTCCCTG
>CAMYZK010000213.1 GCA_947303825.1 uncultured Prevotella sp.
CGTGGGCAGGCTCATACTACATTGAGTCTCTCACCAACGAGATTGCCCACAAGGCATGGGAGCACATTCAGGAGATTGAGAAGCTGGGCGGTATGGCCAAGGCCATCGAGACTGGTCTGCCCAAGATGCGTATTGAGGAGGCTGCTGCCCGCACGCAGGCCCGCATCGATAGTGGCGTACAGACCATCGTCGGCATCAACAAGTATCGTCTGGAGCACGAAGACCCCATAGACATCCTCGAGGTTGACAACACCGCTGTGCGCAAGCAGCAGGAGGAGAACCTCAAACAGGTGAAGGCCACTCGCGATGAGGCAGCTTGTCAGGCCGCGCTGAAGGCTATTACCGACTGTGTACGCGACTTCAGCGAAGGCCGCAAGAGCGAGAACAACCTGCTGGACCTTGCTGTCAAGGCAGCCCAGCTGCGTTGCACCTTGGGTGAGATTTCAGATGCCTGCGAGGAAATCGTGGGCCGTTATAAGGCAGTAATCAGAACTATTTCAGGCGTGTACAGTTCAGAAAGTAAGAATGATGCAAACTTCGAGTTGGCCAAGAAGCTGACCGACGAGTTTGCCCAGAAGGAGGGCCGCCGCCCGCGCATCTTCGTAGCCAAGATGGGCCAGGACGGTCACGACCGTGGTGCTAAGGTAGTAGCTACAGGTTATGCCGACTGTGGCTTCGACGTCGACATGGGACCGCTGTTCCAGACTCCTGCCGAGGCTGCTCGTGAGGCTGTCGAGAATGATGTCCACATCGTCGGTGCCTCGTCGCTCGCCGCTGGTCACAAGACGCTCATTCCCCAGCTCATTGAAGAGCTGAAAAAGCTGGGACGCGAGGACATTATGGTCACTGCCGGTGGTGTAATACCCGCCCAGGACTACGACTTCCTCTACAAGGCAGGCGTGGCCTGTATCTTCGGCCCCGGTACTCCGGTGCCCTATTCGGCTGTTGAGATGATGAAGATACTTCTCGACAAGTAATCCCTCCTGTTTCCTAACTGACATTTTTTGCAAAACTGTGCCATGTTTCATGGCACAGTTTTTATGGGGGTGTACTTCTAAGAGTGCTTACTAAAAGGCATCCTTAAGGTTGCCAAGCTACACTCCATAGCGGAAACTGCTATGAAGAATGGCAATTCGAAATACAGCGCAATACTTGCTGTCGTACAACAGTAAGGAAACTATTCATGCCATGGGGTGCAAAGGTAAAAGAGTAGTTACTGAAGGCACAACGGCCGTTAAATTATTCTAATAAAGATTGATGTTTTTCGCTTTTTCATGTCAGATAATTAATTTTGCAACCGAATTGTTTATCTATTAAGAAGAGAAATCATGAAAAAGAACACTTTGTTTGTCGCTATTATGGCTGGTGTGCTGATGAGCAGCTGCGCCAGCAAGAAACAGCTGGCAGAATGCCAGGATCAGAACACGGCACTGACCACCAGCCTGCAGTCGGCCAAGGAAGACTTGGCAGCAAAGAACGCTCGCATAGCCAGCCTGGAAGAGCAGGCTAGGGGCATGCAGCAGATGCTCAAGGCTGCCGAGGCCAAGTATGCCAAGCTTCAGGAGAGTCTGGACAAGAGCCTGACCAATGCCTCGCAGAACAATATCTCTATTGAGAAGCTGGTAGACCAGATTAACGAGTCTAACCAGTACATACGCCACCTGGTGGAGGTGAAGTCGAAGAGCGACTCGCTGAACATGGTGCTGACCAACAACCTTACTCGCTCGCTTTCGAAGGAGGAGCTGAAGGAGGTTGACGTGCAGGTGCTCAAGGGCGTTGTCTATATCTCGTTGGCCGACAACATGCTGTTCCGCAGCGGTGGCTACGAGATAAACAGCCGGGCTGCAGAGACCCTCAGCAAGATAGCTAAGATCATTACCGACTACAAAGACTACGACGTGCTCATTGAGGGTAACACCGACAACGTGCCCATCTCGCGCGAGAACATACGTAATAACTGGGACTTGAGCTGTCTGCGTGCCTCGTCGGTAGTACAGGAACTGCAGAACAAGTACGGCGTTGACCCGAAGCGCCTCACTGCAGGTGGACGTGGCGAGTACAACCCTCTGCAGCCCAACGACACCGAGCTGGGCAAGCAGCGCAACCGCCGCACACAGATTATCATCACGCCTAAGCTAGACGAGTTTATGGAACTTATCGGCGAGGCTCCTGAAACAGATAAGAAGTAACAGCCTCGGCAACCCCCTCCTGAAAATGCGAGGGGGTTTTTCGATTTATAACTAATACCCAACCAGACAATGAGAAGACTACTTGCTATGTCGGCTGTGTTGCTTTGCACCATTGCTGCAATGCCACAGAACCCCGGAAGGGCACCTACGGCTACCTGTACTGCCACATGAGCGACCGTGGCCAGTGGACGGCATACGCCCTGAGTCGTGACGGCTACCACTATGAGGATGTGATGGGCGGTGAACCCATCATGGACCCCAAGGAGCATGCCCGCATAGAAGGCGGACAGCGCGACGCATACATCTGCCGCTCGTGGGACGACAAAGGATTCGTGATGGTGACCACCGACATGAACAACGCCATGACCAAGGCACTGGGCAAGCAGAACGAATGGGACAACTACGGCATAGACCTACTGACTAGCACCGACCTCATTCACTGGAAGAGCGTCAGCTTTGACTATCGCAAGGCTCCTCATATCTTTTGCAACCCCGATGCAGAGAGCGTATATAAAGACTGGACTACCATCAACCGCGTGTGGGCTCCGCAGATTTTCTGGGACCCTGCCTATGAGTGGGAGAACGGCGAGCGCGGGGGATATATGATATACTACTCCATGTGGAACCGTGCAGAGGAGAAGTACGACCGCATGTACTACTCATACGCCGACAAGACCTTCACCCGCCTCACACAGCCCCGCCTGCTCTTTGACTGGGGCTATGCCACCATCGATGCCGACATCAACCTGCTAGCCGACGGAAAATACCACATGCTGATAAAGAAGGAAGGGGGAAAGCCTGGCATCTACACCGCCACCAGCGACCACCTGACATACGGTTGGGGAGAACCGGTGGAAGATGACTACGTAAGCTTTGAAGGCCGCAAGAAGTGCGAGGGGTCGAGTGCCTTCCAACTCATTGGCGACAACACATGGCGAGTGGCATATATTCAGTATAGCGATCGCCCCAAGCACTATCGCATCTGCAAGGCCGACGAAAACTTGCGCAATTTTCACGACCCTGTAGACATAGAGGGTGTCAACGGTCCGCAGCACGGCTCTTTCATCACCCTGACAAAGAAAGAATATAAGCGGCTGCAGAAGATGAAAAAAGACAATAATTACAAGAAATAGTTTGGTGCTTACACAGATAATTATTACCTTTGCACGCACAAAACAATTAATTAACACAGAATATGAAGCTAACAGGAAGACGTGAGAGTGAGAACGTGGACGACCGTCGGGGTCTGAGTGGGAAATCGGCCGCTGCCGGTGGTGGCATCCTGGCCGTAATCATTGGCATCGTGATGTCGCTCATTGGTGGCAACGGCGGTGGCATAGACATAGGCTCCATCATCAACGGGGGCGGCGGTGGCCTGGGCGATGTGCTGGGACAGATTACTGGAGGCGGCCCTACGGCAGAACAGGTGGACACCACCAAGTTCTCGGACGAGGAGAAAGCCCTGGCACGCGAATGCAGACAGATACTGGCCAGCACCGAGGATGTATGGAAAGAGGTGTTCAAGAAATACAACCTGGAGAACCAGATGGCAGGAAAGCGCGGTGTCTACACCAATCCCACGCTGGTGCTCTTTACCAACAGCGTGCAGTCGAAGTGCGGCAGTGCTACATCGTCGGTAGGACCGTTCTACTGTTCGGGCGACCAGAACCTTTATATAGACCTCTCGTTCTTCACTGAGATGAAACGGCAGCTGGGAGTGAAGGGCAGCACCTTCGGCTATGCATACGTGATAGCCCACGAGATAGGCCACCACGTGGAGTTCCTCACCGGCTCGCTCACCGATGCACATCAGCAGATGGCCCGCATGAACAAGACGCAGGCCAACCAGGTGAGCGTGCGCCTGGAGCTGCTGGCCGACTACTATGCCGGAGTGTGGGCACACTATGAGGATGCCATGTTCCACTCCATGGAATACGGCGACCTGGAGAAAGGCCTGGAGCTGGCCAATGCCATTGGCGACGACTGGCTGCAGAAGCAGGCCACGGGAAGGGCTGTGGAGGAGTCGTTTACCCATGGCACCAGCGAGCAGCGCAAACGCTGGCTGAAGAAGGGATTCCAGACGGGCGACATGAAGACATCGACATTCCAAGTATCAAACTATAGAGATTTGTAGACTTACCATGAGATATACAGAACTCGGAAAGACGGGACTTAGCGTCTCGCACCTCAGCTTCGGAGCATCGTCGCTGGGAAGCGTGTTCCACGAGACTAAACTCAGCGACAGCATTTGTGCAGTGGAAGCTGCCATTGATGGGGGAATAAACCTCATTGACGTAAGTCCATACTACGGCCACTACAAGGCTGAGACCGTGCTGGGAGAGGCCCTTAAACATATTCCACGCGACAAGTACTTTCTGAGCACCAAGGTGGGACGCTATGGCAAGGACGGCAAGAATACCTGGGACTACTCGGCAAAGCGCGTCACCGACAGCGTGTACGAGAGCATGGAGCGTCTGGGCATAGACTATATTGACATTATCAACGTGCACGATGTGGAGTTTCAAGGTCGCATGGAGGGCGGACTGCAGAAGGTTGTCGACGAGACGCTGCCTGCACTGGTAGAGTTGCGCAGAAAAGGCGTGGTGGGGCATGTAGGTATTACTGACCTGCAGCTGGAAAACCTGAAATGGATAGTGGAGCATTGCGAAGACGGAACCGTGGAGAGTGTGCTGAACTTCTGCCACTACTGCCTCTGCGACGATGCGCTGGCCGACTATCTCGGCTTCTTCGAGCAGCATGGGGTGGGCATTGTCAATGCATCGCCATTGTCTATGGGGCTACTGTCGCAGCGTGGAGTACCCGACTGGCATCCGGCACCCAAGCCTATGGTAG
>CAMYZK010000214.1 GCA_947303825.1 uncultured Prevotella sp.
CATGCTGGAACAAAGGTAAAAATCGTCGACGACACGATGAGCCAATGGAAGAAAATAAAACTTTCCGACGGTCGTGAAGGTTGGATAAGCCTTTCGTCAATAGAAATAATATAAAAACCACCTATCTGATATTGTCAAGAAAACAACTCTCAACTCTTCGCTCGGCTCTGCCGCTTTGTTTGCAAAGAACTCTCAACTCTCAACTCTTAACTCTTGGACTGGATAGCACTCGACAAACAATGGCTCCTCGCCGTAAATGGCAGTGAATCGCTATTTCTCGACTCACTTGTCAAGACACTCACCACTGCCACTACATGGATTCCCCTCTATGTAGCCCTGTTCTATGTAGTCCTGAAAAACAGTAACAACATCCGCAAGGTAATGCTCATCCTAGGCTGTGCCCTGATGTGCATACTTCTTGCAGGAACAATAGATGACACCATCGTAAAGCCACTGGTTGAAAGGTGGAGACCAGCCCGCGACCCGGACATTGGCATGGCTGTAGACATTGTCAACGGATACCGTGGCGGACGCTTCGGGTTCTTCTCTGCTCATGCCTCAAACACCTTCTCTATTGCGGTGTTCTTCATGTGGCATGTACGTTCCCGCCTTCTCAGCATCAGTCTGCTTCTATGGTCGTTACTCAACTGCTGGACTAGGCTCTACTTGGGAGTTCACTATCCAGGTGACATCATTGTAGGACTGGTGTGGGGAGCGATAGTAGGTACTGCTGTGTGGTTGGCATTCTCAAAAATCACAAAACAGTCCGACGCCGACCCAAACCTTATCTCTGACCAATATACCTCAACAGGCTATTTGCATAGCCATGCCAACATAGTAGTGACAGTACTCTCTGCCACGCTTATATATGCCATCATTAAGGCGTGTTTGGCCATTAACATGTAATTGTTCAATATGAAATATGAGAATGCACGGCAGATAAGCATAAGCGATTATTCTTACAACCTGCCCGAAGACCGTATAGCAAAATATCCTGTAACACCGCGCGACAGTTCACGCCTGCTGGTCTACGATCATGGCAGCCTGCGTGACGAGCATTTCAGCAACCTTGCCAGCCAGCTGCCCAAGGGTGCTTTGATGATATTCAACAACACGAAGGTTATTCATGCCCGCCTGAACTTCAGGAAACAGATAACGGCCCCTGACGGCTCACCTGCCGAGGGAGCACGGATAGAGGTCTTTCTGCTTGAACCTTATTTGCCAGCCGACTACGAGCAGATGTTTCTTACCCGAGGCCATTGCACATGGCTCTGCATGGTGGGCAACCTGAAAAAGTGGAAAGAAGGAAGCCTCAAAATGTCAGTATCGATAGACGGAATGCCTGTTGTAGTCACTGCCTCACGTATGGCTACCAACAGCACAAACCTCACAATAGAGTTCAACTGGTGTTTCGAGTCTGATGTCACAGGCAAGCCCAATACCAGTCTGCCTACATTTGCCGACATTCTTGACGCTGCTGGACAGCTGCCCATCCCACCTTATCTGAACAGGCAGACACAAGAGAGCGACCTCACCACATACCAAACTGTATATTCAAAGATAAAAGGCAGTGTTGCAGCCCCTACTGCCGGTCTTCACTTCACTCCGCAGGTGCTACAAAACCTTGTAGAGCATGATATAGACATAGAGGAACTTACACTCCATGTAGGAGCGGGAACTTTTAAGCCAGTGAAAAGTCAGCACATGGACGGTCATGAAATGCACACAGAGCATATCTGTGTAAGGCGACAGACTTTGCAAAAGCTTCTTGCTCACAACTGTCAGGCCATTGCTGTTGGTACCACAAGTGTGCGCACACTGGAGAGCCTCTATTACATGGGACTGAAAGTTAAGCAATGCCCGGACCTAAACGCCGACCAACTGCATATCGGTCAGTGGGAACCTTACGACCTGGACGCATCGACCATGCAGCCGTCTCGCACTGAGGTTGAGTCTGCCATCAGAGCATTGCTGCAGTGGCTGGACAACCACGACCTTGGTGCCCTTCATGCCTGTACACAGATCATGATAGCCCCCGGCTACAGTTTCAAGATAGTATCTCACCTTGTCACCAACTTCCATCAGCCACAGTCCACCTTGCTCCTACTTGTCAGCGCCTTCACCAGAGGACAGTGGCAAACAATCTATCACCATGCCTTGGAGAATGGCTACCGTTTCCTAAGCTATGGCGACAGCTCTCTGCTCATACCATAGGAGTCTTTCTTATTTCAATTGCGTTTTATTGCTTCCTTCAAGTGCTTCCGCATGTAGCAGAGGCATTTTTTTATCTCTTTTCTTGCTTGTTTAAAACAAAATGACTACCTTTGCACGACATAATCTGATTTTGGGAATGTGAGGAATGGCAGACATACACGATATTAAGTTCATCGCTGGCCCCTGTGTCATAGAGTCGCCAGAGCTTTTGGATGATGTTGCCCGCAAACTGGTTGACATTAACCGTCGATGCGGCACAGACATCATCTTCAAAGCTTCGTTCGACAAAGCCAACCGTACATCAATCCATTCTTTCAGAGGCCCCGGCCTTGAAAAGGGACTTCAAATGCTTGCCGACATAAAGAGCAGATACAGCCTAAAGATACTTACCGATATCCATGAGTCGTGGCAGGCAAATCCCGTAGGCGAAGTGTGCGATGTCATCCAGATACCTGCATTCCTTTGCCGTCAGACTGACCTGCTCGTAGCCGCTGCTCGCACTAGGCGCACCGTAAACATTAAAAAGGCTCAGTTCCTAAGCGGGCGCGACATGAGGTGGCCTGTAGAGAAGGTACGTGAAGCGGGAGCCACTGACGTTTGGCTCACCGAGCGTGGCAACATGATGGGATATGGCAACCTGGTGGTTGACTTCCGCAACATTGCCGACATGCTCGACATTGTTCCCGTAGTGATAATGGACTGTACGCACAGTGTGCAGCGACCCTCATCCGAGAAGGGATGCACCGGTGGCGACCGCCGCTTTGTGCCCTCTATGGCTCTTGCAGCCAAGGCTTTCGGAGCTACAGGCTATTTCTTCGAGGTGCATCCCGACCCCGACAAGGGGCTTAGCGATGCTGCCAACATGCTTGAGCTTGACAAGCTTGAGAGTATTGTTCGTAATATACTCACATCGTAACTACCCTATCTGAGAAATGACAGCAAGGCAGTATGGCATACAAGCAATCCGCGATGAGGCAGAAGCACTGAACAGCCTTATCTCGAAGATTGACGACCAGTTTGACAAGGCCATAGAGCTCATGTATTCCTGTCATGGGAAAGTCATCGTTACCGGTGTGGGCAAAAGTGGACATATCGGGGCAAAGATAGCCGCCACATTCTCATCGACAGGCACTCCTTCCTTCTTTATCAATCCGCTTGACGTCTATCATGGCGACCTGGGGGTAATGACCCGCGACGACGTGGTGCTGGCCATATCCAACTCAGGGCAGACCGACGAGCTTCTCCGGTTCATTCCGCTGTTGCTGCACTCCTGCATTCCCATCATTGCCATGACTGGCAATCCCGACTCACTGCTGGCCAAATATGCCAATTGCCATATCAACGTGATGGTTAAACGTGAGGCCTGTCCCCTGAACCTGGCTCCTACAAGTTCGACCACGGCCACATTGGCAATGGGCGATGCATTAGCCATAGCCCTGATGCAGAAACGTCATTTCATGCCGCAGGACTTTGCCCACTTCCACCCAGGAGGAGAGCTGGGGAAGCGGCTGCTTACCACAGCGTCCGATGTGATGCGCAGCGAAGACCTGCCTGTCTTCAATGAGCAAACCAAGCTGGGGCAGGCCATTGTGCTTGTCAGCGAGGGGAAGCTGGGTCTTGGCGTTGCCATCGACGCGGAGAAGAAGATAATAGGCATTATCACCGACGGCGACATTCGCCGTGCCATAGAGAGGTGGAAGGCAGAGTTCTTCGACCATACCGTAGGAGACATTATGACACGACATCCCAAAAGTGTGTCATGCGATACAAAGATAACAGAAATCCAGCACATCATGCAACGATATAAGATACACTCCGTCCTGGTCAGCGACAAGGAAAACCGCCTGCTAGGGGTTGTAGACCATTACCGCTGCATGCTGTAAACCAATTGAGAGAAAACAAAAACTATGAAACGAATACTTTCCTTTGTCTTACTGGCAATTATATGTCAACTGTTTCCAAGTGCCTCTAGCGCACAAGTAATATTCAAGACACTCAGTGCTCGCAACGGACTGACATCCAGTCAGATAAACTGCATACTCAAGGACGACCGAGGCTTTATGTGGTTTGGCACTCCTGCCGGCCTGTATAGATATGACGGCTATCTGTTCAAGCATTATCAGACCGACTCACAGGACGGATCATCACTGCCCGACAGCTACATAGAGTCAATACAGTCGGCCATAGGAGGCGAACTGTGGATAAAGACGGCTTCAGGCTATTGCATCTACCACTCCCAGAATGAGAGTTTCGACCGTGACCTGCGTCAAGTCTTTGCCCGGCTCGGCATTAACGACTTGCCAGAGATAATATATATTGACAAGAAGAAGAACCTCTGGGGCTACATACCCTCAAAGGGTGTCATCTGCTACAACATGCAGCAGCAGCTCTGCTATGAGTTTGGCTATACCAACAGTGCATACGCTATACCGCAGGGACGTGTTGTCTCTATAGGCGAATGCCCAGAAGGAGCACTTGTCGTCTATGAGGACGGCCGCATAGTGTGTTGCGATGCCACCCGCCAGCAGTCCACACCTTGGAGGAACTTCGAGATAGCCCAGCGCAAGTTGCGCAATTCTACAACATTGAAAGTCTTTTCCGACCAGCTGGGCAACATCTGGCTTTACGGACAGGGTACGCTCTTTGTCTATAACAGGCAGTCTAGCACGTGGGACACCACCATTGGCGACAAGCTGGGTCTGACAGGCGCTAATGTCGATTACAGCATCAACGCTATGGAGGCCGACCGCAGCAATAACATCTGGATGGCTACCAGCCGCGACGGTCTTATACGCATAGACC
>CAMYZK010000215.1 GCA_947303825.1 uncultured Prevotella sp.
GCACCATTTCCACGGCAAATGCGTCCATGTTGTGGTTGTAGTCGGTGGCAGGCTTGCCGCGATAGAGCGGTCCGTCGCCCTCCTTATGGAAGGGATAGGAGTTCTCGTCCCAGTACTTGCGCAGGCCCTCGTCGCGGCAGTACTCCATGGCCCACATGGGGTGCTTGGCCGACTTGTTGATGTAGAGCATCTCGCCGCCATACTCGGCCTCGTCAATGTCGAGCATCTCGCGGCTGCCGATGGCCCGTCCTCCGTGGGGGTCGTACTTGTCGCGTATGGCTTTCAGTTCGAGCATGTGCTCACGGCTGATGCTCTCATTGCCCCCCTCGTAGAAGAGTATTGACGGGTTGTTGCGGTTGTAGATGATGGCATCGCGCATCAGCTCTGTGCGCTGCTGCCATCGCGGTCCTTCTACATCTTTTTCGGCATCGCCGGCGGGCATGGCCTGTGGCAGTCCCACCCTGTCGCACGACTCTATGTCCTGCTTCCACGGTGTGACATGCATCCACCGCACCATGTTGCCTCCCGACTCCACCATCAGGGCGTTGGAGTAGTCGCTGAGCCATGCCGGGACGCTGAGTCCCGTGCCCGGCCACTCGTTGCTGGTGCGCTGGGCATAGCCGTGTACCATCATCACACGGTCGTTGAGCCATATCTTTCCCTCGGCAAAGCGCGTCTTACGGAAGCCGGTGCGGGTAGTCACGGGGTCGTGATACACTATCATGTCTCCACCGGGTGTCACCTCCTTCAGCCTCGTCTCAACGTTGTAGAGGTAGCCGTATCCCCACGACCAGAAGTGCAGGTTGCTCAGGCTTGCCTTGGTGGTCAGCGTGGCGGTCTTGCCGGGCAGGATGGTCTCACAGTTGTTCTCCTCCAGCCTTGCCACTATCTTTCCCTCGGCATCTGTGATGGTGGCGATAAGCGATACGAGGTGCTCTCGGCTGTCGTCGTTCCTTACCTGCGACTCGATGTTCACCACGGCTTGGCGGCTGGCCACGTCGATGTCAGTGGCATAGACATAGACGCCTGTTGTGCCCAGGTTGGAGTAGAGGGGAAGAGTCTGATAGACCTTGCCGGTGAGGTGGAGGAACACGTTCTTTGGTATTCCGCCATAGTTGGCGTTGAAGTTACGGTCGTTCCATTGGTAGCGGCTGTTGTGCACTCTGGAGCGATAGGTCCAGCTGTTGTCGCACCGCACGGCAATGACGTTCTCGCCCTCCTTCACGTAAAGTGTGATGTCGAAGCCGCAGGCCATGACGCCGTTCTCGGAGAACCCCACGCTCTGTCCGTTGACGTAGAAGTCGGCTCCCTGGCGCACACCCTCGAACTCCACGAAGACCTTTCCGCCGCACTGGTCGGCAGTGAGGTTGAAATGCTTACGATACCATGCAATGGTGTCGGTCAGCTCTACGATGTCCTTCTTGAAAGCCTCATCGCCATTGAAGGCGTATGGAAGGGTGATACGTTTCCACCGACTGTCGTCGAAATCAGGAGCCGAAGCTCCTGTAATGTCACCTATGCATACCAGCCAGCCGCCGTTGAAGTTCTGTTTCACACGGTCTGTTGCGCTGGCAGTACCAATGGCACAAAGCAAAAGTAGAAGGAATGTAATAAAGCACTTTCTCATTGTTTTTGATTGTTTTTAAGCATTTGTCTGTTCAGTTGATCTCGTCGCCAGTGTACAGCTGATAGTACTGTCCGTGCATGGCAAGCAGTTCCTCGTGGGTGCCGTGCTCGGCTATACGTCCGTGCTCCAGTACAATAATCTGGTCGGCATTGCGTACGGTTGACAGTCTGTGGGCAATGACGAAGGTGGTGCGTCCCCTCATGATGGAGTCCATGCCCCGCTGCACCATCTGCTCGGTGCGTGTGTCGATAGAGCTTGTTGCCTCGTCGAGTATGAGCACGGGTGGGTCGGCCACGGCAGCGCGGGCAATGGCGAGCAGCTGGCGCTCACCCTGCGAGAGGTTGCCTCCGTCGCCGTGAAGCATGGTGTTGTAGCCTTCGGCCAGACGGCGAATGAACTCGTGGGCTCCTACAAGTTGTGCCGCACGGATGCACTCTTCGTCGGTGGCATCAAGCTTTCCGTAGCGGATGTTATCGAGCACGGTACCAGTGAAGAGGTGTGTCTCCTGTAGCACAATGGTCATGCTGCGGCGCAGTGAGTTCTTCTTGATTTCAGTGATGGGTATGCCGTCGTAGAGAATCTCTCCTTTCTGAATGTCGTAGAACCGGTTAATGAGGTTGATGATGGTAGTCTTGCCCGCCCCGGTTCCGCCCACAAAGGCAATCTTCTGTCCCGGCTGCGTGTTGATGCTGATGTCGAAGAGCACCTGTTTTTCAGGAGTATAGCCGAAGTCTACGTTGCGGAAGTCTACGTCGCCTCTTCCACCTTCCACTTCCCTCGACCCCTCGTCCACCTCTGGCTCGGCATCGCCAAGGGCGAAGACACGCTCGGCTCCCACCGATGCGTTGAGCACCGAGTTGATCTGCTGCGACACGTGGCTGATGGGTTGGGTGAAGCTCTTATTAAGCTGCAGGAAGGCGACGATGGTTCCCAGGGTGACAGGCGAGAGGAATGGGGATGACGGCGAGAGTGCCAGGGCTGCACCGACGACGGCCAGGAGGACATAGCCCAGATTGCCCAGGTTGCCGTTGACGGGCATCACGATGCTGGCAATCCTGTTGGCGTTATAGGCCGACGACCGCAGCTGCTCGTTGATGGCTTCAAACTGGCTGATGGCCTGCTGCTCGTGGCAGAACACCTTCACCACTTTCTGACCGGTCATCATTTCCTCTATGAACCCGTTTACCGAGGCCAAGCTCTCCTGCTGTGTGCGGAAGAACCCGCGCGACCACGTGCCCAGCTTAGTTGTGGCGACCATCATCACCGCTGCTATGAGAATGCTCACCAGTGTCAGCGGCACCGACAGTACAATCATCGACGTGAATGTTGCCACAATGGTGATGACCGACGAGAACACCTGGGCCATGGCCGTACTTATCATCTGGCGCAGGGAGTCAACGTCGTTAGTATAGACCGACATCAGCTCACCGTGCTGGCGACTGTCGAAATAGCTGAGTGGCAGCCGTTCCATACGCTCGAAAATCTGCTTGCGCAGCCTCAGCATCGTACCCTGCGACACGCTTATCATCAGGCGGTTGTAGGCATAGCTGGCCACTACTCCCAGCAAGAGTATGAGTCCCAGCTTCACCAGTGCCTGCAACAGTGGGGTGTAGTTGGGCGAGGCCGATGCCGTGAGGGGGGTGATATACCCGTCGATGAGGGTGCGGGTGAACAGGGTGGATAGTAGCGAGGTGATGCTGCTCACCACGATGCAAGTCAGAACGGTGCAGATGCTGAACTTGTAGTGCTTCAGGACAAAGCCGAACAGCCTTATCAACACCTGCTTCTGCTGCTTGGTGGCCCGCTGGAATCCTGTATTGTTGCCGTGCGGTCCCTGCGGACCTCTTCCGAATGACGGTTGTCTCATGCTGCACCTCCTTTCTCCTCTTCGGTCACTTTGCTTTCGTCATGCTTGTCAAAGTCGCCCCTGTCGGCCGTTTGTATGTCGTAGATTTCCTTGTAGAGAGCGTTTGAGGCCAGCAAATGCTGGTGCGTGTCAAATCCTGTCACCACGCCGTTGTCCATCACCAGTATGCGGTCGCAGTGCTCCACACTGTTGATGCGCTGGGCAATGATTATCTTCGTCATTGTCGGTAGCTGCTCGCGGAAGGCACGCTGTATGAGGGCATCGGTCTTCGTGTCGCAAGCCGAGGTGGAGTCGTCGAGGACAAGTATTGCCGGCCGCTTTAGTAGTGCCCTGGCAATGCAGAGACGCTGTTTCTGTCCTCCCGACACATTTGTCCCGCCCTGCTCTATCTGTGTGTCATACTGACGGGGCATCTCCATCACGAAGTCGTCGGCCTGGGCCATGCGGCATGCCTCTCGGCACTCCTCAAGCGTGGCATCGGCCTTGCCCCATCTCAGGTTGTCAATCACCGATCCGCTGAAGAGTGTATTCTGCTGCAGCACCACGGCAACAGCGTTGCGAAGGGTGCTGAGGTCGTAGTCCTTCACGTTCCTGCCTCCCACCAGCACCTCGCCCTGAGTGGTATCGTAGAGGCGGCTGATGAGATTGACCAGCGTGGACTTGCCAGAGCCGGTGCCGCCGATGACGCCGATAGTCTCGCCGCTCTTTATGTCAAAAGACACATTGAAGAGGGCCGACCGCTTGTGGGGCTTTGAAGCTTGAGGGGTGTCTGAGTTGGCTGTCGCTTTCGTAGAAGGCTCTTCGCCCGTATAGTCGAAGCGCACGTTGCGGAACACCACGCTGCCGTCGCCGAGGTTACTGACAGGAGCTTCAGGTGAGATGATGCTTGCCCTGTGCTCTATCACCTCACTGACACGTTTTGCCGAGGCAGCACTCTGGGTGAGCATGACGAAAATCATGGACAGCATCATCAGCGACTGAAGGATAGACATGACGTAGGTGAAGAGCGATGTCAGCTCACCCGTGGTCAGCGTACCGCCGACGATGAAATGTGCGCCCCACCACGACAGGGCGATGATGCAGCCATAGACCACCATGTTCATCACAGGATGGTTCAGGGCCATGAGGCTCTCTGCCTTGGTGTAGAGCCGGTAGAGTGCATCGGCAGCACGTCCGAACTTCCGCGTCTCGTGGTCTTCGCGCACAAAGGCCTTCACCACACGAATGCCCTGCAGGTTCTCCTGCACACTCTGGTTCAGCTCGTCGTACTTGACAAAGACCTGTTGGAACAGCCGTGCTACGCGCGATATAATAATGTATAGCGACACCCCCAGCACCAGCATGGCAATGATGAAGATGATGGAGAGCCTTGGGTCTATCACCAGGCACATGACAATGGAGAGCAGCAGGCGGAAGGGTGCCCTGACGGTGACACGCAGAATCTGCTGGAACGCATTCTGCAGCGAGTTGACATCCGTGGTCATGCGCGTCACCAGGCCGGAAGGCGAGTAGCGG
>CAMYZK010000216.1 GCA_947303825.1 uncultured Prevotella sp.
TGTTACCATTCCCCTCCCTTCAAGGGGAGGGGCAGGGGTGGGGTCTGTATTGTTACCATTCCCCTCCCTTCAAGGGGAGGGGCAGGGGTGGGGTCTGTATTGTTACCATTCCCCTCCCTTCAAGGGGAGGGGCAGGGGTGGGGTCTGTATTGTTATTATTCATGTTTGTTTTCGTTTTATCGAAAAGAATGCTGCAAAGTTAGCAATTTTTTTGTTATACCATACAAGAATTATGCTAATACAACTATAAAAAACGCCCAAAAGTACCTCTCGAAGTATGCTTTTGGATTTTTTTCTGCTTTTTTAGGACTTTTCTTGCCTTGTATGTCATTGCAAATGATTACCTTTGTGCGCTAAAACAACAAAAATTACAATGAAACACTTTTTAGGCTTATTATTTGTCTTCTGTTCTTTTTCACTTTGCGCAAGTGCGCAGAAGACTGTCTACATCCCAAATGAATGGCGCAACCCCTGGCCGGCCGATTCGCTGCTCTATAAGGAGAGCGACCCCGACGGCAAGTACACATGGTCGAAGACCAGAAGCGCAGAGAGCGACAATGTCATCATCTTCTGGGACAAGAACTACAAGAAGAATCCGAAGGAGCTCTCGAAGAGCGACTTCTACTATGTAGATATTGACGACCTGCTACAGAAGTGCGAGGCCTTCTTCGACTTGGAGATAAACCAGCTGGGCTTTGTAGACCCTCAGAAGTCTAATCTCGCTAAGTACAAGGTGATGGTGCTGATGAACCACACCACCGAGTGGACTTGCTATGGCGGCGGCTACGACTATCAGGTCTCTGCCCTGTGGCTCAACCCCTCTACCTGCAAGCCCGTAGGTCACAGCGTGGCTCACGAGGTAGGCCACTCTTTCCACTATATGTGCTATGCCGAGCACAGCAACCACCGCGAGTCGGACACCGACAACACCGGCTTCCACTTGGCATGCGGTAACGGACAGGCCATCTGGGAGCAGACCGCACAGTGGCAGGCAGCACAGTCATACCCCGAGCTGATGTTCGACCAGAGCATAGGCATCTTCCGCAACAGTCACAACTATGCCTTCTCGCACGAGTGGCACCGCTACCAGTCCTACTGGTTCCTCTACTTCCTGAATGAGTACTACAACGACATCACCACCGTGGCACAGGTGTGGAACCAGCCCATGACAGGACAGGTGAAGGGCAGCGCCTCCGACTTCAACCGGGCACTGATGAAGCTGAAAGGGCTTACCCCCCACGACCTCTACAAGCTCTATTTCGACTATGCCTGCCGTCTGGCTACATGGGACCTTGAGGCCTGCAAGCCATACCGTGACCCGTACATTGGCGACTTCGGCTATCGCTGCGTCCTTGTCGACGACCAAACGACAAACTCCCCAAACAACCAATACCAAGTGGCACTGGCCAGCTGTCCCCAAGGCACTGGTTTCAACGTCATTCCCCTGAAGGTACCTATGGCCGGTACCGAGGTGACTACCAGCCTTACGGCACTCAGCGTCGGGGCACCGCTGCTCGATGCCGACCCCGGGGAGTATCTTGACGGCAATTCCAGCTATACCAAGATAGCCCAGCGCAAATATGTGAGCGGTGGTGCCAATGTGAGCCGTGGCTTCCGCATGGGCTATGTGGCACTGATGAACGACGGCACACGGCAGTATTTCTCTGCAGACAGCGTCTACTGCCAGAGCACCGGTCAGGACAGCGGCGACTACAGCATGACCGTTCCTGAAGGCGTTAGCCGCCTGTGGCTTATCGTGTCGCCAGCCCTGAAGACCTACTACACCCACCGCTGGGACGACAAGATAGACAAGGACGACATGTGGCCATACCGATTCTCCATCTCTGGCACTGACCTTGGCAGCAACGCCCTGGTCTACGCCTCTGCCACCATCGACGGCCGTGAGGTGAGCGACATAACCTTCACCTACGATGTCAGCTTCCCTTTCTCTTCCACCGATTATTATGGTGTCACGGCTACAGTAAGCGGACTTGCCTCGGCAGCCCTGGGCACCGCCTTCCAGATGCAGCCTACGGCCATCGCTTCCAAGATGCAGGCCTGGAGCTCACAAGGGCCTTCTAGCGGTAAGATACAGTTTTGTGCTGCCAACCCCGACGGCTCACTGGCCAACAGCGGCTCCACGGCCAACGGCTACGGCCATTGGTTTAATGCCACCGGCAGGGTGAGCAGCTTTGCCAATGGCTATGTCTACTCAGAGTTCAACCCCAGCTCGCTGGTCTTCACCCTGGGACAGTATCCGGGCAAATGTACCAAGGGCAAGACATACACCATACGTCAGACCCTGCGCTACCGCAAGGATGCCGGTACTACATGCGCCAATGCCAACTTCATCTTCAACATCACCATTGGTGGCACGGCATCGGCAACCCTGCAGCACATTGACTACAACAACCCCACTGGCTTTGGCGACGCTGCGCCTCTAAATGATAAAGTACAAATGATAAACGATGACTGCTACGACCTGCAGGGCCGCAAATGGTCAAATGGTCAATTGTCAAATGCTCAAATGATAATTGCCAATGGGAAAAAGGTGATAGCAAAGTAGTCATACTCGGCAGCAACCGGCCAACTAAAAAAGAGTTCTTACCCCCCGAGGGCAAGAACTCTTTTTTTAAAACTGGTAGGTTCCAGACTAGCGCATCATTACCTTCTTGTTGTTGATGATATACATCTGGCCCCTCCCTTGATATGGGAAGCCCCTGCGAACGTTGTTCACCTTCTTGCCGCTGAGGTTGTATATCTGCACGTCCTCACCATAGATGGCCTTGATAGCAGCGATGCCTGTAGGTACATCGTACGACTTGGTCATGGTGTTGTCGTCGGGAGTGGCGTCGCCCTATACAGTGACAACGGCCTTCACCTCCAGCTCGCCTGCTGCCAGCACGTCGGTAGCGATGGCAATGGTGCACATGCCCGACTCGCCAGCCTTGGCCGATACGGTGCCGCTGCCCAGTACGGCTTCACCAGCATACATTGTGACGGGTGCGTCGTTGACATCAACATTACCGTTGTTCTGAACGAACAGGGTGAGATAGTTGGTCTCCACGTCAAGACTCAGCGACCCCTGTATGGCAGTGATGGCCAGGTCGATGACCTCGGGAACTGGCTCCTCCTTGAAGGTTACGCTAACCTCGGTCTGTGCCTGTCCGGCCACCTGTACGAAGAATGATGCTGTGCCAGTCTCATAGGCAGCGATGGGGAAGGTGAAGGTGACTTCCTTCTCCTCGCCGGCAGCCAGCGCGTCGATGGTCTGTGTGGCAATGACACCGTTGTTCCAAAGGTTGAGCACCACGTTCTGTGCGGCCACCTCGCTGGTGTTCTTCACCGTGACGGCAATCTCTATCTTCTCTGCGGGCAGCTGGACGGTGACGTTCTGGGCAGTCAGCTCGAAGGTGGGCTCGGCAGCCTTCTTGGTGAAGGTGACTGCCTTGGCCTCGGTCTTCACGGTCTCGGCATTGTCGGCTGTCAGGGCTAGATATACCTGGTGCTCGCCAGGGGTAAGTCTCTCAAGGTTGTACCTCACGTTCTTCCATCCTTCTTCTCCTGTGGCTATGGTGCCCAGGCTGATGGCCGTATTCTCAGTGTTGTCTACATAGACGGGCTCTTTTTTTTTTGATAGTTTGTTACAAATTGGGTGCAAAGATAGTCATTTCTTTACAAAAAGACGAATAAAAAGTGAAAATAGTTTCAAAAAACTTCTAATCTTGTTGCAGAAGGTGACAGTTGAGCAAGGTGCTGTCGGCATCGTCGAGCACGGGGAATTTGCGGCGGAACCGCCGCAGCTCCTCCATGTCGAGCTCTGTCGTGGCCACCTCTTCCTTGGCAGGCGTACACGCGGCGATGGTACGACCGTAGGCGTTGATAACCACCGAGTCGCCCACATACTCGCACACCTTGTCGCTGCCCACCATGTTCACCCCCACCACAAAGCACTGGTTCTCCAGGGCGCGTGCCTTCAGCAGGGTCTGCCACACGTCACGGCGGCTGGCGGGCCAGTTGGCCACATAGATAATGGCGTCGTAGTCGCCAACGTTGCGCGAGAACACCGGGAAGCGCAGGTCGTAGCACACCTGCAGCAGGAAGCGCACCCCACGCCACGCCGTCACCACGCGCCGCTCGCCTGCCACATACTCGTCGGTCTCACCGGCATAGCCAAAGAGATGGCGCTTGTCGTAGTAGTCATAGCTGCCATCGGGACGTACAAAGAAGAGACGGTTGCGCAGCCGTCCTGCCTCGTCTACCGCTGCCATGCTGCCGGCAATGGCGGCATCAAGGCGACGGGCCTGCTGTTGCATCCAGGCCAGCGTCTTAGGCCACTGCGCTGTGGCCTGCTCCTTAGACCCCTCGGCCATGAAGCCCGTGGCAAAGGTCTCGGCAAGAACATAGAGGTCGGCACCAGGCTGCTGGTCCAATAGTGTGGTGAGATGGCCGAGGTTACTCTCTGGCTCGTTCCACCTGATGGCGTGCTGTACGATGGCTGTCTTCACCATACATTATAATAATATGTGTTGCAAAATTACAAACTTTTCCGAGATGGAAACAGATCTTGCCGCAAATTTATGGTTTTTCTTTCAAAAAGCAAGCGATAGTACCCCCTTTTCTACATCATTTAACATAAAAATACTACTAACTCGTAACTCATAACTCACTATATATGGACATTCAGCAGTGTGAATGGGATGACACCATGCACGCGTATATTTATATGTTATAAACACCAGTAGTACTACTCATGCTACTGGTGCTACTAGCCACTGATTTTCAGTAAGTTAGCGGCAGTGTCAATATGTTCATCGCGCTACCGATGGTGCTACTGGCACTACCCATAAAAAAGGCTGCGCGCTACCAAGTAAAACAAGTTGTTTTACTGAAAAAGGAGCCTCCATGTTACAAAAAAGGAACCTCCCTGTCACCAAGAAGGGCCTCCTTTTTGCAAAATGAGCAGAGTTTTTTCACTAAAACTCGTGCCCTTTTCGTTGCTGACC
>CAMYZK010000217.1 GCA_947303825.1 uncultured Prevotella sp.
ACATGATGACAGGCAAGCAGAACGATACTAGGAAGATGCTAAACAAAGGCTTGGACTTCCTTGCTGATGAAGCAGTGAAACTTGTAAACGAGATGAAGAAGCAGGAGAAGAAAGGCATCAAGCAGTACTTCCCTAGCCGTCAGGCACTTCAGTGGCTGTATATATGTGCAATAGACGGGCGCGACTTTCCCAAGAAAGTGACTGAAGCCAACACTTACCTCAAGAACCTTCTGAAGAAGGACGTAAAGAACCAGACCATCTACGAGAAGGCTCTTTCGGCAATCATCCTGCAAAACAAGACTTACGTGAAGAGCCTGAAAGAGTGGACTGTCTACAAGGAGAACATGGGTCGCTACTACGACACGCAGCGTGCCGGCTATTCATGGCGTGACTATAAGATTCCCACACAGGTGGCGGCAATAGAGGCATTAAAGATGCTCACTCCACAAGACACGCTCACTATTTGTGAGATGCAGCGGTGGCTACTGCAGGAGAAGCGCACACAGGCATGGGACACACCTCTCAATAGCATTGATGCCATCTTTGCCTTCCTCAATCAGAACTCTGTAGTACTTGCTCCGCAGGCAGCAACAGTTCTTGCCATAGACGGAAACAAGCTGGAAACCAGCGAGGCTACAGCTGGATTGGGATATGTGAAGACATCCATGTCCAACTTTAAACAGCAGGCAGGAGGCGCAATATTTTCTGCCTCAAAGACATCGTCAGACACTTCATGGGGTGCCGTCTACGCACAGTTCACCCAGAAAGCCTCTGAGATAGCCGACATGTCGAGTGGTCTTAGTGTTAAGCGTGAATTGCTTGTGGAGGGTGAGAACAATAAGCTCATTCCTGTTGACTCAAATCTTAAGGTTGGCGATAAGGTTATAGTGCGCATCACAGTAGAGGCCGACCGCGACTATGACTTTGTGCAGATAGCCGACAAGAAGGCGGCGTGCATGGAGCCTCTGATGCAGTTAAGCGGCTATGACTGGCGTGGAGGATACTACTGCTCACCGAAGGACAATACGACAAACTACTTCTTCGACCTGATGCCGAAGGGTACACATGTCATCATGAAGGAGTACTATATTGATCGTGAAGGCCTCTACCAGACAGGCACCTGCACAGTGCAGTGTGCATATTCGCCAGAGTTCAGAGGAACGGCGAAGTCTCAGGCCATTACTGTGAAACCGGCTAAATAATAAAGAAATATTAATCCAAGAAGAAATAATGAAAAAGGCAACACTATTGTTTCTTGCACTCCTGCCGTTGGCTGCATCTGCACAGAAACTGACAATCAACAAGACAACCATTGACGTGGGAAAGACCAGTTATGAAGTTCCTGTTACTGCCACGTTTGAGTTACGCAACAAGAGCTCAAAGCATATCGTCATCTCTGAGATGAAAACCGACTGCGGATGTACTACTGTCGATGGACCGAGGAACATTGGCCCAGGAGAGAAGTTTTCTATCTCGCTGACATACGATGCCAAGATGCTTGGACATTTCACCAAGCAGGTGGCTGTTTACAGCAATGCAACGAAGGCACCTCTCTATCTGAAGATGAAAGGACTGGTGCTTGAGGATGCCGTAGACTATTCAAAGAGGTACCCCCACGACTTCAACGGGCTTCTTGCAAGTATTGACAATATAGAGTTCGACGATGTAAGCAAGGGCGACAATCCTGAGATAGAAATACTCCTCATGAATGATACCGAGGAAACCATGACCCCCAACCTGCACCATCTGCCGGCATATCTCACGGCTGTTGCCATGCCCGAGAAGCTGGAGCCAGATCGCTCAGGAAAGATAATCCTCACACTTAACTCGGAACAGATTAATAAGTATGGACTTACCCAGGTCCCCATATATCTGGCAAGGAAATTGGGCGAGAAAGCCAGCGAAGAAATGGAAATACCAGTGTCTATCGTTCTTCTTCCTGACAAGAAAATCTTTGAGGGTCAAAACAAGGACATTGCTCCAAAGCTTAGCCTCTCGTCTGAGACACTCAACCTTGACAAGCACCACAAAAATGGTACTATCACCATGACAAACAAAGGCAAGTCGCAGCTTAACATCTCATCGTTGCAGATGTTCACTGGAGGAGTTAGGGTGAAAGTGCCCAAGATGAGCCTCATGCCAGGAGAGTCGGTGAAGATGAGTGTTACCATCATTCCAAGTCAGATAAAGAAGGCACGGTCGAAACCACGTATTCTTATGATTACCAACGACCCAGAGAATGCCAAAGTAGTTATAAACATCAACGTAGAGTAAATGGAACATCCTGAGAATAGCAGTGAATTCGCTGGGTTGCAAGTGAACAGCGGAGTAGCGCAGCCCGACATCATTAACCCATACCTGAACCGTAGCCGTTTTAAACGACGCGAACTCAGTGCCGCCGAGATGGTGGAAGGTATTCGCCGTGGCGACATCACCATACTCTCGCAAGCTGTTACCCTCATAGAGAGCGTCAATCCCGCACACCATGCCAAGGCACAGGAGGTGATAGAGAAGTGTCTGCCCTATAGCGGTGACAGTGTACGCATAGGCATAAGCGGAGTGCCTGGGGCCGGAAAGTCTACAAGCATCGACGAGTTTGGCATTCATCTGCTGAAGGAGAAGGGGGGAAGGCTGGCAGTACTGGCCATCGACCCTAGCAGTGAGCGGAGCAAGGGCAGCATTCTTGGTGACAAGACCAGGATGGAGAAGCTTAGTGTGCACCCCGATTCGTTCATACGTCCCAGCCCATCGGCGGGCTCCCTTGGAGGCGTGGCCCGCAAGACCCGTGAAACCATCATCCTATGCGAAGCTGCCGGCTTCGATAAGATATTCGTTGAGACAGTTGGAGTGGGGCAGAGTGAAACCGCATGCCATTCCATGGTAGACTTCTTCATGCTCATACAGGTGGCAGGAACAGGCGACGAGCTGCAAGGTATAAAGAGGGGAATCATGGAGATAAGCGACGGCATAGTGATAAACAAGTGCGACGGCGACAATGTTGACCGATGCCAGATGGCGGCCACCAACTTCCGCAATGCGCTACACTTCTTCCCGCTGCCAGAAAGCGGGTGGTCTCCAAAAGTGCTCTGCTATTCTGGCTTCTATGGAACAGGTGTAAAGGAAGTTTGGGATATGGTCTATGAGTATCTGGACTTTGTAAAGGCCAACGGATACTTCAACTACCGCCGCAATGAGCAGGCTAAATACTGGATGTATGAAACAATAAACGAGAACCTCAGACTCAACTTCTACAACAATCCGCTGATTAGTCAGGAGCTTGAGTCGGCCGAGCGGGCTGTTCTTGTTGGACGAAAGACGAGTTTCGTGGCAGCACAAGACCTTCTCGATTCCTACTTCTCAACGATGAAGAATAGTTAGGACAATTGGAGACCTAGAGCTATATCTACGTAAATAAACGCACATCTTTCCTGATGTTACAGATAGAGATAGACAATGGTAGCGGGTTCTGCTTCGGTGTGACCACCGCCATTAGGAAGGCAGAGGAGGAACTGGCACAGGGTGGCATCCTCTACTGCCTGGGCGACATTGTGCACAACGGCATGGAGTGTGAGCGACTAAAGGAAATGGGTCTTATCACCATCAATCACAACGAGTTGCGGCAACTGCACAATGCAAAGGTGCTGTTGCGGGCACACGGAGAGCCGCCCGAGACCTATGAGCTGGCCCGACTCAACAACATTGACATAATAGATGCCACCTGTCCCGTTGTGCTGCAGTTGCAGAAACGTATAAGGGAGAATTATGAACAGAGAATTACTAATCTTGCTGACGATGCTCGGAGTCCACAAAACCCAGATAGCTTTTCAAAAGATTGTAATCAGGGATGTCTTGTTCGCAATCCGCAGATAGTAATATTTGGAAAGAAGGGCCATGCCGAGGTACTAGGTCATGTTGGGCAGACAGACGGCAACGCCATTGTCATTGAGACTTTCGATGATGTGAAGAAACTGGATTTCTCACGCGACATTTATCTCTATTCTCAAACTACCAAGAGCCTTGACGAGTTTCACCGTATCATAGAGTATATACAGGAGCACAAAGAGCCAGAGACGGTGTTCAGGAGCTTTGATACAATATGCCGCAGTGTGGCAAACCGCATGCCGCGCATTACACAGTTTGCAGCGCGCCACGACCTCATCCTGTTCGTATGCGGACGAAAGAGTTCCAACGGTAAAGTTCTCTTCAACGAGTGCCTCAGGGTGAATGCCAATACCCACCTTATAGAGACTCCCGAAGAGATAGATGTACGCTGGCTGGACGATGCCCGTACAGTTGGAATCTGCGGGGCAACATCAACACCGAAATGGCTTATGGAGCAGTGCCGTGATTTTATCTGTAAGAATATTTCCTGACTGTCTTAACTGTAGAGCCGTCAGGACGTCGCATTATGCAGAGTCCGCTGTATGGACTGGGTGCCTTAATGCCTCCTAGGGAGTAATAATCTGTGCTGGCCGAGGGCGTATGCGATGTGCTGTTCACTGTGGCTGGATCTTGGCACACAAATTGAACCTTCACTGTTGGACCGTAACCTATGACCTCGTTGCCAGGAACATTGGTGGTTGTGCCAGACTGAAATTGTGAAACAATGTTGAAGACATGTATCTGAAGTGTACACTCCCATACACCATAATAGCCTTCGTCGGGAATCCACTCCGTGAGGATGCCTTCGCTATAGCCCTCGTCGGCTATTCCCTTTGAAGAATAGCCTGATGAATTGAGCACCCGGCAGTTGCCGAATATGCATGTCTGCCATAGTCCACATGGCTTGGCATCGATGTTCTCGTATATTGATACGGCGGCAGGGCTGTCAGATACATTGCTCACTCTCAGGGGAATATCCATTTGGCCCCATTCGCTGATGGCTGACACAGTGACAGTAGAACCGTCGGGTACTATGTTGCCATCGG
>CAMYZK010000218.1 GCA_947303825.1 uncultured Prevotella sp.
GGGTGATGAGAATCTTTTTCATAGCGCTTACTTCTTGACAACCTTACGTACCTTATTTTCTTCCTTCACCACATATACGCCCTTGGCCTTGGGCTTCTGGCCGTTGGCTATGCGGCGTCCGTCAACAGAGTACCAGCTGCGACCGCCTGTCGTAGCCGTAGTCTTGTCCTGAGTCTTGACGGCCGTTGGCTCCGGCTTGCCTTTGGTGATGGTAGCAGTCGCAACATGCTCGTCAAAACTGTTGTCGGCATATACTATCGTGACGTCCTCACGATCAAACAGCACTCGTCCGACCACCTTACCGTTGTCGGCGGTCTGGGCAGTGGCGAATGCCGTGCCCATCATGCCGATAACGAGAATTAACAATGTTTTCTTCATACCATGATAAGTTTGCTAGTTAGTCTTTGTTGTTTTCTTATTTGATCACCTTACGGCCATTGGCGATGTAGAGGCCCTTGCCGGGCTTCGCCACGCGCTGACCGTTCAGGTTGAAGCATGGGCCGTCGGCTGCTGGCTGTTGGCCATTGGCTATTGTCTGAATGCCGGTAGGTGTCTCGTCCTCGCTCAACAGGAAGAGCTGTCCGCCATAGAATGGGTTGCAGGTGCCGAAATAGAGGCCCTCTTCAGTGCTGAGGAACGACGGACAGCCGTAGTTGTACCTGTCGTCGAAACCTGTGCGTGTGATGACTTCGAAGCTGTTGCCGCCATCGCTGGTGCGCAGCAGATCGAAGCCTAACTCATCGTTTCTGACGGCATTGTTGATGTAGAGAAACATCTCGATGCCCTTGCCGTCGATGCGGTCATAGATGTCGGCAGCGGTCTCCTGCGTCTTTCCGAAGATTGTTGCCAGCACGGTCTTCAGCATTTCGTGCACTTTCTCTTTTGCTGTTTCGGGATCCATGGAGGCCAGTTCGCTGACTAACTGCTCCCAGAGATTTGCCAGCCCGACATACTTCAGCACCATGAGCAAGGTCGATATGGCTCCTGCTTCCTGCTCGTTGATGTTCTGAATGTTCGTCAGCACGTTTACCAGAATGTCGTTAAGCTTTGTCAGCTTCTCATTTGCCTGTTCTGAGAGCATGGCGGCGACGAGGGTCTTGATTTCCTGCGTCAGTCCATGGATGTCAATGATATACTCTATGGAATTCTCGTCCACCTGATTGGTCTCGACATACTGAGACAACAGTGCCACGAGTTGTTCTAGTTTCTCGCGCAGCTCATCGGCCTTCTCGTTACCCTTTTCGAGGACCAGCAGCTTGATGACGGCACCCAGATATTGGATTCTCTCTTTCAGCTCCTCAGGCGACATCTTGAGGAAGTTGCCGTTGGTGAGCTGGGTCATGTAGCTGTAGCCGATGCCTGCATCCATGGTGGCTACATAAAGCTTGCCGTTGTGTTCGCCCATGCGCCAGACGTATTCGTTGGTGGTGCCCTCCATGAGTTGCGTGAAGGCCGTCAGCTCCTCGAACTTGCCCGTGGCGTCGTTCAGCTTCCACACCTTCTGCGGGTTGTGCAGTGTATTGTACATATAGCCCAGATAGTCGCTGGCCTTAACCGATGCGCCTGTCGTCTGCTGTAGCAAACCGACAAAGGTCTGTGCCACGCCGGCAAAGGCATGGTCGAAGTTGTAGGCATAGAGCTCACCGTTGAACTCATAGACGGAGCCGATGAGCGAACGCATAGTACCGGGCTCGCCACCAGGAACGTCGCTCAGACCGGGGTTGTTGATGCCGTTGTTGGGTCCGGCCACTTCTTCCCAGTGCCAGCCGTACTGGTTGGCGCTCTCACCGCCTTGTGCCGGACGGCCCTTGTAGATGACGAAGCCTGCCGTGCTGGGGGCAGTGGCATAGATATAGCCGTTGTGCGAGGCCAGTTCCCAGAAGGGAGCTCCTGCCCAGCTGGTCTGGATGTGATCGTAGGGTATGTTGCCGAAGTCCTTGTAGTCGGCCACGAGGTCCCACTGGGTGTCGTCCTCGTTGCTCTTGCGGATGACAGCCATCTTGGCGTATGGCTCAGGGTCGCCCTCAGCCACTACCGTGCGGGCATCGGCGCTGGCAAAGAACAGATGGTCGTCATAGACGCAGTTGGCACGCATGGCTGTTGTGCCAGTGGTGGTGTAGACCTTTTCGAAGTTACCATTCTTGTCAAGTTTCAGGATGTACTGCTCAACGCTCTGGTCGGCAGAGTAGGAACCGAAATAGACGTTATCGCCATAGGTGAGAGCCATGCGCTGGTACACACCAGGTTCGCCGGTCCATACCGTCTTGAACTCGCCCGTCTTGCGGTTGTAGGAGATGATGTTGGCCCCCTCGTTAACATCGTTGCGATAGATGTCGCCATTGAATACCACGTCAATCAACGACCAGAACGCGTCCATCGACATGCCGGCAGTAGCAGAAATCTGTGAACCGTACATGTTGACCAGTGCGCTGGCTAAGTTGCGGGCTGTTGCAATGTATATCTCGTCGCCGAGACGTGCTAATCGCCAGATATAGCTGTTCTCACGGTCGCCGCCAGGAATAAGGCCGTCAGCCTCGCGTTCGCCACAAGTGGGGTTCGAGATTTTTGTCACTTTGAACCCGTCGTAGGTCCATTCTTTCTGTGCCTGGGCCAATAGTGGCGCTACCATCAGGATTGCAAGTAAAAACTTCTTCATAGTTCAGCAATATTATTTGTGTTAGATATCATGTTTGTTATTGTATTTCGTAGTTATCACGTATCCACTGCGCCACCATCGTCAAGAAGGCCACGGCGCCGTTCACATGCTCCGAGATGCCCAGTGTGAGATAGTCGGCCATGCGCATCTCCACGTTCTGCACGCCCTGTGCCTTCAGGAAGTCGTACAGCAGTTGCGCATTCACCTGTGGTACTATATCGTCCGACTCGTGGTGCACCAGCAGGATGTTCTCGTCCTGGCGTGGCGTCCACCCCCGACAGAGGCTCTCACCACTCAGAGCCTTCATCATGCGGCGCGACACCTCGCTGTCGAGGTCAAGCAGGGGATCGGCAGCAAAGGTGGTGATATCCTTGCTGCCCATCATTTTGTCTATCTCCGTGCTGCTGTATTTCTTGCTCAGCCACCAGTCGTCGAGATGGTCGAGTGTCGTACCCTTGAACATGCTGCTGGCAGGAATGCCCAGCTGACAGTATTCGTTGTAGGCCATCAGGATGCTGACCACTGCCGATGGCAGCTCAGTACTGCCGTTGGTCAGATATTGCCGGTAGGTCTCTTCCAGGTCGTAGGAACCGCCGCCAGCCAGTGTGCGGGTGAAGTGCAGGTCAGGGTATTCCTCCGTCGCCACCTTCAGCACGCCGATGCTGGTCTGTCCGCCTTGCGAATAACCTATGTTCAACAGGTCGTCGCCCCATATGTAGCCCCTCTCGGCCAGCAGCTTCTTGGCGGCACGCAAGGCGTCGATGGAGGCACGGGAATTGACCGAGGCCATGCAGTAAGCCTGCATGTGCTCCTCTGTCGCGCCGAAGCCATAGTAGTCTGCCGACACGGTGATGAATCCCCGGTAGGGTGCAGTCAGATAGATGATGTTCTGCATGTCGAGCATCCCCCTTGAGGGACATTCGCTGGCCTTGCAGATGGTGTAGTGGTTATAGAGTATGAAGCCCCTGGCCCTCTGCTGGTGTGTCATGCCAGTCCCCATGGTGATGGTGCCAGAGAGCATGACCGGTTCACCCTGCGGACCCTTGGAGGGATAGACGAAGTTCAGGTTCTTCAGCAGCGGATATTTCGCATAGACTACCGAGTCGGTAATGTATGCCTGTTCCAGCCCGTCGTTCTTGTCTTCCGGTTCCGTGTTGCCGCCGTCACCAGGTTCGGTGTCGTCCTTTCCCTTTTCTCCGTCCCCGTTGTTGTCGTCATTGCCGGGAGGAGTGACCTCAGAGCGTATGGGGTCGTCGTCTCTTGAACACGACGGCATCACCAGAAGTACTGCCGACAGTATCAGCAGTGCCATCCACACATGGCCTCTCTTCGTGTATGCTACCTCTCCGCTCATTCCTTATATTCAGTAATATAATCACTTAAATCCTTTACTATTCGAAACGGTGGTATTCGATACTCCTAGTTGTTCGGAGAGCCATAATCCAGTACGTTTTTTCTCTACCAAGACGAGCTTTAGGCGGTTCAAATCTTTACCTTGCATATTCAATAGTTTTAATTCTGACGCTAAAGATAGGCATTTTTCATGGATAAACAATGGAGTGATGCAAAGATTTAACACACTTTGTGAGAAATGAGGGAAAATCCCGCCCGATCTTTAGGGAAACCCGTCCGTATCTTTAGGAATAATCCCGGACCCTCCGCCCCCTCAGAAACGTCAAACAAGTGAAACCAAGAAACAAAAATGTTTAACTCTTTAAAGAATAGGAGACAAAGATATGAAGAAAACGATAGTGAGCACTAAGCGTTTGATGATCCTGGCAATGATGATGGTAATGACTATCACGGCCAACGCAATGAGCTATACAGCCGCCAAGAACGAAGCCCTCTTCCTCTCGGACAAGATGGCTTACGAGTTGAACCTGACGGATGCCCAGTATGATGCCGTCTACGAAATCAATCTCGACTACTTCCTGAGTGTTAACGGTCGTAATGATGTTCTCGGCCCTTGGTGGGATCGTCGCAATGCTGACCTTCGCTATGTACTGACAGCCTGGCAGTATGACAAGTATGTAGCACTCAGCCACTTTTATCGCCCCGTAGCATGGAAGGCTGGCGGATGGACATTTGCAGTGTACTCTCACTATGGCAGAGACCGTTTCTACAATGCACATCCAAAAGTGTTCGTTACCTACAAGGGCGGTCATAACAGGGTTCATGGCTCACACTATGCTCACATGCACAAGCCCG
>CAMYZK010000219.1 GCA_947303825.1 uncultured Prevotella sp.
CGGGCACATCATTATATTCGCCACGCTCGTAGAGACGGTATTGGTCGTCGCAGATCACATAGCCGTCGACACAAGGCCAGAAGCCAGCGAAGCCCACATTACCGTCGCAGAGTGCCATCGCATCCATCTTGCGCATCTGCTTGATGTTCTTCTTCTTGAGATGCTTCTGGAAGGCCAGTCCCTGCTGTTCGGCTCCCTTCTGCGAGGCATCCAGGCCCAGGCTGCGTGGCTGGTCGCTCCATGGGGCAAACGAGCCGCCACTATGACTGATGCATGCACGGAAGAGTCCTTTGGCCAGGGGAGAGCCGCAGAGCAGGCTACAGCTGATGGCCCCGGCCGACTCGCCGAAGATGGTCACCTTAGAGGGGTCGCCACCGAAGTTGGCAATATTGCGCTGTACCCACTGCAGGGCAAATAGCTGGTCGAGCAGACCGTAGTTGCCCGAGTGTCCGTCGGGCGACTCCTTGCTAAGCTCGGGGTGAGCCATGAAGCCTAGTGCGCCTGTACGGTACTCGATGCTGACAATCAGCACACCACGGCGAGCCAGACTTGTCCACAGGTCGCCACCATACCACTCTGTCTGGAAGCCGCCGCCGTGAATCCACACCATCACGGGGAGACGGTCGGAAGGCGACTTTGCGGGCGTAGCAATGGCCAGGTACAGACAGTCCTCACTCATCATGTCGGCTGTACGCCCCTGACGCGTAGGCTGAGGGGGCAGAGGACCGAAGGTGTCGCACAGCCTCACGCCCTCCCACGCCTTGGCGGGCTGCGGAGCTTTCCAACGCAGGTCGCCAACAGGGGGTGCAGCATAGGGGATGGCACGATAGACGGCCAGGTCGCCATCGGGTATTCCTTCCACATCGCCCGTTTCCACATGTGTTTTCAGCAGGGGCTGTCCCTGCACGGCCATAGCCGAAGCTATCAAGCCTATTACCAGAAGGCAAAGATATTTCCTCATTGCAATACTATTTGTTGTTGTTTATCAATTCATTGTCGTGAGCAGAGAAGTCGCTGGCCGACATCTTCCACGACGGGTCGGGCATATACCACCACTGGCTGTTGAAGAACTTCTTCAGGTGCTCGTCGCGGAACACATAGCCACGGCCGGCGTAGGGCATGTTGCGCAGCACGCGGCTCACAAAGGCGTTGTACTCGTTGTCGTCGTTTTCCTCACGTCCGAAGACAGCCTTGAAGTCGAGGTCGCCCATGTCGAAGAAGCCGTATGTGTCGTAAGTCACACCAATGCCATAATGAACGGTCATGGGCGATGTAACAAACAACTCGCTCTTGGGGCGGAAGTTCTTGGCTTTCCACTCTACCATACCGTAACGCAGAGCTACCTCAGTATAGTCAAAATGTACGTATTTGTCGGGGTTGGCCTTCATGCGTCTTACTTTTCCCTTGCCGCTAATCACCTTGAACGGAGCTGGCCGGAACAGCTTGTCGGAAATCCAGAAGTGCTTAATACCCTTCTTTGAACCTATGCGCAGCGTGAAGTCGTCAATCTGGTGATTGGCCCAGCGCAATGCTGGCGACAGCTTATATTCAAGGTCATAGCGGTTTACCACGCTCGACCCCATTTGATAGCGGTAAGTGTGGTGAACCTCGTTTAGGCCATGCTTGAAGTGTGCCTTGAAATAATAGGCACATGAAACCTCTCTCAACGTGTCCTTGCCATTGGAAAGGAAACCGCTATCCAGATTCCATTCTCCCGACGCATTATTACCGCCGTCATCGTCATTATGATAACGCCACTTCTTCATGTCCAGGGGCTTCATGCTCTTACCGGCAGCCACTATACCTGTGGAGTATGGAATGGATACAGCGTTCACCTCCACTGTAAAGTTCTTGATATAGGGATGTATGCCCTTAGGGTTAATCGATGCTGAGCCTTCATTATAGGGGAGAAGAGCCTCGAATCCCATAGTAACACTCTTGGCAGGACCGTTGTTACGGAACACATAGTCTACGTCTACGTAGGCATAGCCGTCGTCGCCAATCTCTATGGTAAGCACCTCCTTTGCTACGGCAATGTTTTTCTCATCGACAGGTACAAGCTGGTTGCCGCTTACGTAGTACGAACTGTCGTTTCCCTTGGCATTGATGCCAAACAGCATAAGGGCTAAAGCCAATGCTGCCAAGTAATGGTTTTTTCTCATGATGCTTGAATGTATAAGGTTACGTAATAAAAACTGTTTGTTCTGTAATGTTCATGTTGGCTATCACACCATTTTCTGTGCAAAGATAGTAAAAACACAGTAATCGTCAAAATAATCAAGCACTTATCTTTATTTTTTTTGCTATTCCAAGAAAAGAGACTACCCCATGCAGCATGTTGCATGTTGTATGAAAAAGAAGCTGCCACTTCATTTTTTATAGTTTTTTTGCAAATTATTTGGAAGTTTCGTTGTTTTTTAGTAATTTTGCGCTCTATGAGTGCGAACTTACTCCGTCTCGGCAAAAAAAGGAACAAGTTTTCTTTGTTTTGCTCTCGACTTAGTAACTTTGCGACAAAATGTTGTAAAGACCTTGAATCAAATGGTCAGACTATTTAACAAGCTGTTTCTTGCAGCGGCAATATCCATATTGTGGATACCGGCCTACTCTGAGCATGACAGCATAAGGAACTCCTATACGGAAGAGCACCCACTGATATACGAGGGGGCGTGGGACTTCTGGCCCTATTCCTTCCAGAACGACACCGGCGAGCCTGTGGGCTACAACATCGACCTGTTGAAGCTCATCTTCAACGAGCTGAAAATTCCATACAGAATAAAGCTCAAGCCCAAGCAGGAAGCCCTAGACGACTTGAAAGCCGGACGTGCAAACCTGATGTGCACCATTGGCGCACACTACCATGAGGAATATGCGAAATTCAGCAAGAGCGTCATACAGATTTTCACGCCTAGCGTCCTTCACCATAAAGACGAGCCCGTAGTTATCAAGACCATTGACGACCTGGCCACGCATCGGGTCATCGTCCACCTGAACAGCTTCACCCACCACCTTATGATAGACCATGGGTGGGAGAAGAACGCCATACCCTACGAGGACATGCAGGAAGCCATCCAGTATGTGCACAACCACAAGGGGATCCAGATAGTGTGGAACACGATGTCGTTGAAATGGCTGCACAACAAATTCAAGTATGACGACCTGGAACTGACGCCGGTCAACATCACGCATGGCGAATACAAGTTCTTGTCGAACGACGAGCGGCTGCTGGAGCAGATAGACAGCGTCTATGCCAAGCTTAGTTCCGCAGGAAGTCTACGTCCATTACAGACCAAATGGTTCTATCCTGAGCACAAGGAAACGGGCATCCCCTCATGGGTGTGGTATGTGATAGCCGCACTGCTGGTGGTTATTGTCATGTTCTTCGTCTACTACTTATCCTACCGCCTCTACGAACGGAAGATGACCAAAAGCCTGCGACAATCCAACGACCGTCTCTCCCTCATTCTCAACACAAGCAAGGTGCACATCTGGCTCTTCGACATCTTAAGACGGATGGTAACCAGTGTGGATCCTGAAGGAAAGCGAACCACCATGCCGCTGTCGCCAAATTTCGACCAGTTCTATCTTGGTCCTGAAGACTACGAACGGATGTGCGGGCTGTTGGAAGAGATAGCTACCCTAAAGACAGAGCGCAAGACACTGGAGCTACAGGCCATAAGGAGAGGACAAGTCAAAGAGAAACACATTTTCTCTGTAGACTTCTCGGTAATGAGGCGCGACAAGAACGGACGCCCAACAGTCATCGTTGGCGCAACCACCGACATTACCGCCATGCGACAGCGCCAACAGCAACTGAAGGACACCATGCTGCGCTACCAGCATATATTCAACTCGGCACTCGTCGACTCTGTGTCGTACGACGAGCACGGCATCATAGAAGACCTTAACGAGAAAGCTGTCAATGGCATAGGTGGTGCTGCAAAACATGTCAAGGATGCCCACATCTCAGTGCAGAGTGTGCTGGGAATGCCCGACCTTAAGCTTGACGACCTGGACTACACCTACTTGACGCAGATATACCGTTCGCCCGACGATGAGCGTCCGCTGAACCGTTTTCTGGGACGCGACGAACTGTACTATGATCTACAGCTCGTACCCGTCCGCGACGACGACGGCCAACTGCTGGGCATCTACGCCACAGGGCGCGATGTTACGGAAACAGCAAAGTCGTACTCACGCCTGCAGAAAAACATCACCCGCCTGAAAGAGGCCAACGACGAGCTACAGGACTACGTTCGCAACTTAGACTATGTCATGAAGTACGGTGGTGTGCGCATTGTCAACTATTCACCCGACACGCATACACTGACCATCTACAAAGAGATTGAGCACGTGCAGCACCGGCTGACGCAGACGCGACTGCTGTCGCTGGTCGATGAGGAGTCAAAAAAGACAGCCCAACGCATTATGAACAGCATGGACAATCTCACCCAACAGCCCGTCAAGGCTATCATTAAGTCTACACTACGCAGGGCCAACATGCCGCTCTGCCTGCTTTTCTCCTTTGTGCCGGTGAAGGATGACAAAGGACATGTCACCAAATACATTGGCATGTGCCGCGACATCAGCGACATCAAGGCTACCGAGGAACAACTGACCCTCGAGACCAAGAAGGCACAAGAGGTGGAAACGGTGAAGAACGCCTTCCTGCGCAACATGTGCTATGAGATACGCACTCCACTTACCTCCGTCGTGGGATTCTCCGAACTAATAGAGAGCAACACCGATGCCGACGACGAGAGAATCTTTATCGAAGAGATAAAAAAGAACTCGCGCGGCCTACTCAACCTTATCAACAACATTTTAGGCGGACCAGGCATGAATAGCCGTCTAAA
>CAMYZK010000220.1 GCA_947303825.1 uncultured Prevotella sp.
CCCAACAAGGTGTCAACAACCTGCCTGAAGGTAAGCTCGGTGGCGGGGTATATAGAGTCTACAACAAGGTAGGGCACAGGCTCCAGGCGTGCCTCTTCGCCCTCGCACGAGCATAAAGCCACGGCCGCGAGCAGCAGCAGGCAGGAGATGACGTGTGAAAGAAGAGCTGACAGATTATTATACATCACTACTATATGTCGACAACAAATGAATGTGCAAATATATAACTAATCGTTGAACTGTAGGCAGGCGGAATGTTATTTGTGTGCTTTGTATAAGTTTTTTTAACATCTGAAAGCTTGTCATTTGCCTCATTATTAGTAAATTTGCATGAAACAACAAAAAAAGATAGACTGCTGTGTTGTCGTCTGCCACAAGAAGACTCGTCATCGTCATTGTTGCCTTGGCACTTGCTGTCTGGGCAAGGGCTCAGGAACATGATGCCGACACGGTGCCCTCGTTGCGGTGCCGTCCCTTGGCAGCGTTGAGCAATGTGCTTATCACCCATTCCTCTTTCTTCCTCATCGACCGCTATCTGTTAGACGAGCAACCCTATTCCAAGGTTACGATGCACACCATACGCCGCAACCTGAAGTCGCCCTTTGTGTGGGACAACGACAACTATTTCCAAAACCAGTTTGGCCACCCCTATCAGGGCAGCATCTATTACAACTCGGCACGCAGAAACGGCTACAGCATGCTGCAGTCGATGCCATTTGTGCTGGCAGGCTCGCTGATGTGGGAGTATTGTGGCGAGAGCGAGCTGCCATCGCTAAACGACATGGTGACAACCGTGGCCAGCGGCACCATGTGGGGCGAGCTCACACATCGGCTTGCAGGCGAGATTACCGACAATGGCGACACTGGCGGCAGCCGTGTGGCCCGCGAGGTTGCCCTGACAATATTAAACCCAATGGAGTCGTTGCATCGCCTGATAAGCGGACGGATGTGGAAGGTGAGGGGCGGCCCAACCACGGGCAGCAGCAATGTCAGTATGCTGAGCGTGGTGGCAGGCAACCGCTATGCCGTAGCCACGCAACCGGCTACCCACGGCAGCCATCTGCCCTTTGTCAATGCCACCCTGGAATATGGCATGGCCGACGGCGAGCGACACCTGAAGCCCTTCGACTTCTTCACCATAGACCTACAGCTGGAATTCGGCTCTCCGTCGTTCTTCTCACACCTTGGCTTGACAGGCCGCCTGTGCAGCACTCCCATAGCGGCTAAGGATGATGCCTGTGGTGAGGTGGGCCTGTATCAGTATTATAGCTATTATGACAGCCATCTGTCTGACTCGGTGCGGGGTCCCCTACCCTTTGGCGAGACGGCATCGCTAGGTCCGGGGGTGATGCTCAGCTTGCCAAGGCTGACGCCGAAGCTCGGTTTCGACCAGCGTCTCTATGCCCATGGCGTGATACTTGGCACGGCAGAGAGCGACTACTATCAATGTTACAAGCGCCACTACAACATGGGCAGCGGCTACGGCCTGTCGTCGTTGAGCCGTCTGAAGTACGGCCCTGCTGCCATGCTGCAGCTGGATGCCAGCTATACACACCTCTATACGTGGAAAGGCTATGAGCCTGCCAACATAAGCAGCCTGCCAACAGACGATGCCAACGACCTCAATGTGCTGGGCGACCGCAGCCAGACGCGCCTGCTGAAGGTGGGCGTGCAACTGCATGCTCCCCTTGCCAAACACCTGGGAATATCCCTGGGCGGCACCTACTTCTCCCGCCGCACCCACTACCGCTATCACCCCGACCGCCACGTCGAGAGCTACGAGCTGAAGGCAGGCCTGGAGTGGAGCCTGTGAGTCAACACTTCACTCTGCCCAACACGTCTCTCTGCTGTTTTTTGTGAAAAAAGCTGCTATAATTTTGCACTTTACAAAAAAAATTGTACTTTTGTACGCTACAAACTACAACCATAATGAAACTATACCGCATAGTTATCTTCTCATTGCTTTTGCTGGCAGGCACGGCAAGTGCCCTGGCTGTTCCCAACTATAAGGAAGACCCTACCTACAAGCAGCTCTACCATTCCATGCTGCACGCCTTCAACTCTGCCGACAGCACACAGTTCTTCAACAACGTGAAAAAGCTGCAGGACTACCTGTTGCAGCACGACGACCAGCACGCCTACTATACCCAGCGCTGCAACGAGATTATCTTCCTGATGAATCGAAAGAGGATATTCGAGGCCTACAAGCTGGCCCAGCAGCTGTCGAAGGAGCTGCGCGAGAAGAAGCTGGACAAGGAGATGTATATGGCCATCAACATGATGGGGCACATATACCGCTATTGCGGCAACAGGAAGGAGGCCAAACGCTGCTTCCATGAGGTGATAGAGCGCATAGAGGCTGCCGGCTACAGGGAAAGCCTGCCTGCCATATACATGAACATTGTCAATGTGGATATGAGCGAGAACCCCGAAGAAGCCCTTCAGATGCTGAACATCGCCCTGGAGATAGCCCAAGAGACATCGCCAGAGAGGGTGTTCGACATAGAGGCCCGCCGCACTGCCGCCTACTACGAGCTGGGCGACACGGCACAGTTCCTGGCAGGATACAAAGAATACGAGAAGGGTGTGGCTAAAGGACTTACATCGGTGCACGGACGCTCGCTTGAAGTGTATTACCTCGCCGTACAAGGCAAGACCGACGAGGCTGCGAAAAGAGCCATGAAAGAACTCGACGCCGACGACTACAGCACCATAGCGAAGATATACAAGGATGCAGGACGGTGGAAGGAGGCCTATCTCGCCCAGGAGCGTCAGATAAAGGCCAACGACTCGCTCAACGCCGTCATACTGAGCAACAGCATGCAGGGCATACGCGACGAGTACAGCCAGTATGAGGCTGAACGCAAGGCGGCCAAGGCACGACTCATGGCCCTGACGACCATTACCGTACTGCTGGTATTGCTCATTGCCGCCATGAGCTACATTGTGATGAGCCGAAGGAGACATATACGGCAGCTCAACAAAGCCTACCAGCACGCACTGGAGTCGGACAAGATGAAATCGGCATTCATACAAAACGTGAGCCATGAGGTGAGGACACCACTCAACATCATAAGCGGCTTTGCACAGGTAATAGCCGACCCCAACCTGGATGCCGGACAGACGGAGAGGACGCACATGGCCCAGATGGTACAGAAGAACACAAAGATCATCACAACGCTGATAGACGAGATGCTGGAACTGTCGAACAACGAGACGGGAGGCGGCAAGAACCACAACGAAGACACCGTGGACGTAAACGCCATGCTGAAGGAGGTTGTGGCATACTATCTGGACGACCTCGACGGTGACACGCAGCTGATGCTCGAAAGCAAACTCGCCGACAACTTCACCATCGTCTCCAACGAGATGATGATCAAGCACATACTAAACGCACTGCTCACCAATGCCATAAAAAACACCAAGGAAGGAAGCATAAAGGTGAAGGCCGACGCCTCTGACAGCATGCTCACGCTGACAGTAGAAGACACCGGATGCGGAATACCCGAAGGCGAGGCCGAGCGTATCTTCGAGCGGTTTGTGAAGCTCGACGAGTTTAAGGTGGGCATCGGACTGGGACTGTACCTCAGCCGCACCACAGCGACAAAGCTGGGAGGCAACCTCGTGCTCGACTCCTCGTATAAGAACGGGGCTCGATTCGTTGTGACACTGCCAGTGAAGAGTTGAGAGTTAAGAGTGAAGAGTGAAGAGTTGAGAGTTGAGAGTTCTTGGCGAAGCCGAGCGGCTTTCACTGCGGTAGCAAACTCTACACTCTAAACTCTAAACTCTACACTAAATACAGCAGGGTAATCATATTTATCATTTAGGCCGTAGGCCAACTATTATTTATCATTTAGGGCGAAGCCCGCATATCATCTATTATGCATAAACTACAAACCGTGGCTATAACAGCCATTCTGCTGCTGGCAGCCGTCGCTGCCAAGGCAGCACCCAAGAGCGACACCTTCCAGACTCCTGGAGGCAAGACAGTAACCATCAACCACATCAAGCATGCCAGCATACACATTGAGTATGACGGTCGCCACATCTATATAGACCCTGTGGCTGCAACGGTAGAACCGTTTACCGACGTGTCGCTGCTGCCCAAGGCCAGCATCATGCTCATCACCCATGAGCACCAGGATCACTACGACCCCATCGCGGTGCCGCAGATGTGGATTACCAACACAGCCTTCTACGCCAACCCCACGGTGACGAGCAAGGCACACAGAGGCATACCCATGAACAACGGCGACAGCATCATTTTCTCCAACGACATAAAGATATGGGCTGTGCCGGCATACAACACCACCCCCGGACGAGAGAAGTTCCACCCCAAAGGGCGCGACAACGGCTACATACTACAGCTGGACGGTCTGCGCATATATATTGCAGGCGACACCGAGGACATTCCTGAGATGGAACAGCTGAAAGACATCGACATCGCTTTCCTGCCCTGCAACCAGCCTTATACAATGACCATCGACCAGCTCATCAAGGCTGCCACCACCATCAAGCCGCGCGTGCTCTTCCCCTATCACTACAGCGACACCCCTGTACAGCAAATCAGAATGAAGCTCGCCGGCAGCGGCATCGACGTCCGCATACGCGACTACAAGTAACTTTTCATTACAGCCTGTACCAGTAACCTCTCAGAGTTATCGCTTTATGGCCCTCAACGCGATGGCAACGCTGATGATAAACAACAAGGATAACTAACTAAAAAACACACCAATATGAAAACAGAAACAATTAACCTGAATTATTCATAGACCGCCCATGTTGAGGGGGCTTCCGTGAGGTTCGGTGGC
>CAMYZK010000221.1 GCA_947303825.1 uncultured Prevotella sp.
GTCTACAGCCCCCACGCATAGCAGGTCGTCGGTGTTCATCACGATGGCATCCTGTGCTATGCCTTTCCATACCGACAGGTCGCCTGTCTCTCGCCAGTACATGTATGCAAGGCTCGACTTCGTGCCGGCACCGTCGGCGTGCATGATGTTGCAGTAGGCCGGGTCGCCGCCCAGTATGTCGGGAATAATCTTACAGAAAGCCTGCGGAAAGATGCCCTTGTCTATGTTCTTGATGGCGGCGTGAACGTCTTCCTTGGCAGCCGATACGCCACGCTGCATATAGCGGTTGTCCATAACTAGAATTTCACTTCAGGTGCTTTCTGAGCTGCTGCATCGGCCTCAAACTTCGCCATCTTGTCAAAGCCGAAGATGCCTGCAAGCAAGCTGTTGGGGAACTTACGTATTTTCAGGTTATAGCCCTGCACAGCAGTGTTGAAGGTGTTGCGGGCCTCGTTGATGCGGTTTTCTGTGCTCTCAAGCTGTTTCTGCAAGTCCATGAAGTTTTCATTGGCCTTAAGATCGGGATAAGCCTCCTGTACTGCCAGCAACTTCCCGAGTGCCTGTGAGAGCTCACCCTGTGCCTTCTGGAACTGTTCCAGCTTTTCCGGGGTCAGGTTGTCGGCATCGACAGTAATGCTGGTTGCCTTAGCACGGGCGTTGACCACACCTTCCAGTGTTTCCTTTTCGTGCGAGGCATAACCCTTGACTACATTCACCAAGTTTGGTATAAGGTCAGCGCGGCGCTGGTAGGCCGACTGAACCTTGGCCCACTCTGTGGTGGCTTGTTCTTCAACTTTTACCATTCCGTTGTAGGCGCTGATGCCCCACAGTACTAGTATTGCCACTACTGCTCCGATAATGATGGTGTTTTTTGACAGTCCTCCTGTCTTGCTTGTGTTGTTGCTCATGTGTCTATAAATGATAAATTGGTTAATAATGACTTTTCATTGAGTCTGCAAGTTTTTACATGCAGAAGTTGTTTCTTTTCAACATGCAGAAGTTGTTTCTTTTCATGTTGTTGGCTACCACCGTCCGCCAGAGCCGCCACCTCCCCAGCTGCCACCTCCGTAGCCTCCACTGGAGTGTGAGCTGCTGGAGCTGCTCCAACTGCTCGACGACGACCTTGAGCTGCCGTAGCTGCTGCCGCCGCTGTATCCACCATGTCCACTCCCGCCATTGTCGTCTATCAGGGTAAAGAAGGGGTTGCTGCGCAAGGGTATGCCGTTGGTGTCAGACAATCCCAGCTTGCGCTTCATCTTCTTGCCGTAGGCTCCCCATCCTCCCAGTAGTGCAATGAAGAGAGCAAAGGCTCCCAGCCCTTCGTTGCTGATGTCGTCGGATGAGCTGGCATTCGACAGGGCCGACATCTGTGGCATCTCCTTTTTGCTCATCAATGCCAGCACCCCTTGTGCCAGATAGAGCATGCCGCTGTCGGGCTGCTCGGCTTTCATGCTAGGAATGAGGTAGTCTTGTGCCAGATGGTTGCACTCCAGGTCAGTGAGGTCGGCTTCAAGGCTTCTGCCTGTTGCTATGTGATAGGAGTGGTCAAGATAGCCTACGACGATAACCAGTCCACGGTCATTGCGTCCCACCTTATATTTATTGTATATGCCCCTCACCATGGCAATAGGGTCATCGTCCTTAATATGTCCTACGATAACCATAGCAGACTCTATGCCCAGTCGGTTGTCCAGCTCCTTTAGTACGACATTGATGCTGTCTTCCACGGCCTTTGAGAGAATGCTGTCGGGATTAGACACATAAAGGTCGCCGTTGGTCATGTGGGGCATGGGTATGTTGTCGGCTCCCCATGAGCGACTCTCCATCAGTTCCACCATTTCCGCATTCTCCGGCTCTGGCGGCAGGGACACGCCCATGCTGAAGCTGCAGGCTCCCAAGATGGCAATGAAGCCTATGCTTATAGCCCACTGCCAGAATCGCTGCAGGCGCGGTTCGCCGTACTTCTCTTTCCACTGGTTGAGAAAAGCTGTGCGTTCTGCCTCGTAGTCTTTCTTGTTGGAAAAATATTGTTTCTCGAAGGTCTTCTTGATGTCCCTCTCCTCTTTTCCTTTCTTCGATGCCAAGGTGCTGATTTGGCTGTTGCAGCTCTGTTCCAGCCCGGCTACCAGCTTGTTATATTTTATGGTAATGTCGTTCAGCCCCTTCTTCTTCTCCTCTAAGATTTCGAGCTCGTCGGCATATTTCGAGTTGGCGTTCTTGCCCAGCAGAACTATGGCCCCAAGCACCACAGCGGCCATCAGCACAATGGTCAATGGCGACACCTCGTCGGTGTGGTCAGAGCCTATTTTCATTATCAGTCCCATGACAAACAGCACGCCTATGGAAAACAGGCATCCTGTAGCCCCTGTCATCTTCTTGTTTGTAAAAGGTATGTTCATAGTTTATTTCTCTTTTCCGTTCCAGAACTCCCATGAGGCAAAGGCTTGCAGCAGAAGCATCTCAAGTCCGTTCTTAACAGATGCTCCCTGTTTGGCTCCCTTCTTCATGAACATTGTCTCGTCGGGGTTGTAAATAAGGTCATACAGTATATTTCTCTCGTCAAGGGCCTCGTAAGGCAGTTTGGGACAGCAGTCAATCTTTGGAAACATTCCAACTGGCGTACAGTTTACAATGACATTGTATTCTTTCACCACTTCTGGTGTTATGCTTTCATACTGTATTGTGCCCGGACGCTCATACCTGCTAACAAATATCGGTTCGATGCCAAACGATTTCAGTCCGTAGGCCACGGCTTTCGATGCTCCTCCCGTGCCAAGTACAAGAGCCTTCGTGTGATAGCTTTCCAGCATGGGTTCGATGCTCTGCACAAAGCCTATTACATCACTGTTGTATCCTCTCAGTTCTATCTTTGAGCCTTCGTGTACAACCCTAATAACATTGACTGCACCGATTGCCCTAGCCTCAGGGCTGATATAATCAAGATACTCCATAACCTTTTCCTTGTAGGGTATGGTTACGTTGAGCCCTTTCAGCTCTGGGTTCTGCGTTAACACTTCTATGAGCTCCTCTATGTTCGGAATCTCAAAATTAATGTACTTGGCATTGATGCCCTCGTCGGCAAAACGCTGGTTGTGGTAGCCTATTGAGAACGAATGTCCCGAGGGATAGCCTATAAGTCCGTACTTGTCCATATCTCTCATGCCCCCTTATTAATACCCATTGTGGGTTGGCCTTTGATGGGGCCTGGCCTCTATTTTGTGGCAAAATACATGGTGCAGATGCCAAAAGTCAGTCGTTTGAATGTTGTTTCTCTGAATCCAGCCTTTTTCAGTGTGTCCATCATTTTCTCTCCCTGTGGAAATGCTTCTATTGTCTTTGTCAGGTATGAGTATGCGCTTTTGTCCTTTGAAATCATTCGTCCGTATAGCGGTAGCACCGTGTGGCTATATAGTTTGAAGAGCTGCTTCATGGGAAACCTTACCGGTGTGGTAAGCTCCACAATGCTCAGGTGCCCTCCAGGTTTCAGCACCCTGTACATCTCTTTCAGTCCACAGTCCAGGTCAGCAAAATTACGTATACCGAAGGCGGCTGTCACTGCGTCATACATCCCGTCGGGGTAGCTCAGGTTCAGGCAGTCTTCCTTGTCAAATGATATTACGCTTTGCAGGCCAAGCCTCTCTGCTTTCTCGGCACCCACAGCCATCATCCCTTCACTGATGTCGGCTCCAACAAGCTTCTGCGGCTTCAGCATCTGTGCCGCCATGATAGCAAAGTCGCCCGTTCCGGTGGCAATGTCAAGCATGGTCAGTGGCTTGTATGGCTCCAGCTGTCTTATGGCCTTGCGTCGCCAGCCTCGGTCAATGTTCCACGACAGCCTATGGTTCAGCTTGTCATAGCTGGGCGCGATATTGTCGAACATCTGCTCCACCTGACTAGCTTTGTCGGCTGTTGCATCGTAGGGTTTTATCTCCTCCTGCTGGTACATTAATGGAATCAATGATGACCTAACCAATCGCTCACATTCTTCTCAATGCGGGCGGCAATGTCTCCTGTATCGGCGGTGCGATTAAACTTTTCTCCAACAATATTCTCGTATAGCTCTATATATCTTTCGCTTACGCTGTCGGCGTAGTCATCGGTAATCTCGGGCATCACCTGACCAGGTTCATTCATGAAGTTGTGCTCTATGAGCCACTGGCGTACAAACTCCTTTGAGAGCTGGCGCTGAGGCTCGCCCTTAGCCAGTTTCTCCTCATATCCGTCGGCATAGAAGTAGCGGCTGGAGTCAGGAGTGTGTATCTCGTCAATGAGGTAAACCTTACCGTCGCGCTTGCCGAATTCGTATTTCGTGTCGACAAGTATGAGTCCGCGCTTGGCGGCAATCTCCTGTCCGCGAGCAAAGATGCGACGGGTGTAGTCTTCCATAATGGCATAATCCTCAGCCGAGACCAGCCCTTGAGCTATTATCTCTTCCTTGGAGATGTTCATGTCATGCCCCTCGTCGGCTTTTGTTGTAGGCGTGATGATAGGTTCGGGAAAACGCTCGTTCTCCTTCATCCCCTCGGGTAGCTTCACTCCACATAGCTCACGGCAGCCGTTCTTGTACTCACGCCAGGCCGAGCCCGTAAGTATTGAGCGGATAATCATCTCCACACGGAATCCCTCACACTTAAGTCCAACGGTAACCATCGGGTCGGGGGTGGCCAGCTTCCAGTTAGGGCAGATGTCGGTAGTGGCATCCAGGAACTTGGCGGCTATCTGGTTGAGCACTTGTCCTTTGAAAGGTATTCCCTTGGGCAGCACCACATCGAATGCGGAGATACGGTCGGTCGCTACCATTACCA
>CAMYZK010000222.1 GCA_947303825.1 uncultured Prevotella sp.
CCTTGGTGCTCATCTTTTTGGGGGTAATGGTGCTGTCTGTAATGGCAGCGCGCGGGCTTTCGTCGTATGTAAAGGAAAACATGACCGTAAACCTGATACTTGCCGACAGTGTGAGTAATGAAGATGCACTCACTCTGGCAGGCAAGTTAAAGTTATGCCCATACGCCAAGGAAGTGAGATACATAAGCCAAGACGATGCCCTGCAGGTGATGAGGGCGGAGCTGGGCGACGACCCTGTGGAGTTTGCTGGTGTCAACCCTTTTCAGGGAGAGATAGAGCTGCAACTGAGGGCCAGCTATGCCAACAGCGACTCTCTCCATGCCATTAAGACGGCACTTGGGCGCGACAAAAGGGTGGAGGAAGTGGTGTATGCACAGAGCGAGATAGATGCAGTAGACCGCAATGTGAACCGTATTAACCTCATGCTGCTCATCCTGGCTGCTATACATATTATAATATGCTTTACCTTGGTGAGCAACGCTGTGCAGTTGGGTGTTTATTCCCGACGGGCTACTATACGCACCATGAAACTAGTGGGTGCACCGTGGTCTATGATACTAAGACCGTTCATAAGGAAAAGCCTTCTGGTGGCACTCGTCTCGGCTCTGATGGCATGCCTGGCTATAGGTGCAGGGCTGTACACTTTCCATAGCTACCATCCTGGTGCTATGCAGTTTGTTGGTGCTACAGAGATGCTCATCACTGCTTGTGCCGTCGTGCTGTTTGCATTTGCCGTAATGGTGATATGCACCCTGATGGCTGTTAAGAGGTATCTGGTTTGAGGAGTTGAGAGTTAAGAATTAAGAGTTAAGAGTTAAGAATTAAGAAGTGTCGGCTACGCCGAGTAGGAAGTAAGAGGTAAGAAGTAATTCTAAATAGATGAATTAAGAAGTGTCGGCTACGCCGAGTAGGAAGTAAGAGGTAAGAAGTAATTTAAATAGATACTTCTTAATCGCAATGAAGCGAGAATACATCTAAATTCTAAAGTTAAGAGTTAAGGATATTCGTAATATATAAGAAATATGAACAAGAAAGACTTTGCATTTGGTAAGAACAACTACATCCTACTGGCAATAGGAGCAGCAGTGGTTATCCTCGGATTCCTGCTTATGAGCGGTGGGTCGTCGACAACAGAAGCCTACAATCCCGACATCTTCAGCGGACGCCGCATCAAGCTTGCACCCATTGTCTGCCTGCTGGGATTTGTCGTTATGATTTATGCCGTGGTGAAAAATCCTGATGCTCCACTACTGCCTTGGAAGAAGAACAGTAACAATATCAACCTGGAAAAGAAGTAGATAAATGGACTGGATACAGACTGTAATCATTGCTATAGTCGAAGGACTGACAGAGTTTCTGCCCGTATCATCTACAGGGCACATGATTATTACCCAAAACATGCTTGGCATAGAACAGGGCGATGCCTTTGTCCATGCATTTACCTTTATCATACAGTTTGGTGCCATACTCTCGGTGGTGTGCCTTTACTGGAAGCGGTTCTTTACCTTCGACAAGTCGCCAGCACCTGCCGGCAGCACGCTATTCCAGCGTCTGAAGCACAAATACAGGTTCTACTGGCTGCTGTTTATCGGAGTCTTGCCGGCAGTCGTCATTGGCATGCTGGCAAAGAAGTCGGGCCTGCTCGACTGGCTGCTAGACAGTGTGGAGGTGGTGGCCGTCATGCTGGTGCTGGGTGGCATCTTCATGCTGTTTTGCGACAAGTGGTTCAACAAGGGAAAAGACACCACCCAGGTAAACGAGCCGCGTGCATTCAAGATAGGCCTTTACCAGTGCATCTCGGTCATCCCCGGCGTGTCACGCTCAATGGCCACCATTGTCGGCGGCATGACGCAGGGACTCACGCGCAAGCGTGCTGCAGAGTTCTCGTTTTTCCTCGCCGTTCCTACTATGGCGGGAGCTACGTTGCTCGACCTGCTCGACCTGCTGAAGGAAGATACCTCATGGGCCACGAGCCACAACATCATGATGCTGCTGTTGGGATGTGCTGTGGCTTTCATTGTCGCCCTGCTGGCCATGAAATGGTTTGTCAGCTTTCTATCCAAATACGGATTCAAGGCGTTTGGCTACTATCGCATCATCGTTGGCGGTATCATCATTGCACTGCTGCTTACGGGACACTCACTTGCAATGGTCGACTAAATGGATTTCAACGAGGGGGTCTTCCTATATATAAACAAACCCTACGGCATGTCGTCGTTCGGGGCTTTGGCACACATCCGTTTCCTTGTGTCGCGTAAGCTGCATGTGAAGCGGGTGAAGATGGGACATGCAGGTACTCTCGACCCTCTGGCCACCGGTGTGCTGATACTGTGTACAGGGAAGGCCACCAAGCAGATAGAGTCGCTGCAGTATGCCTCGAAAGAGTATACTGCCACCCTACAGCTGGGAGCCACCACCGCCAGCTACGACCGCGAGCATACGGTAAACATGACCTATCCCACACGCCACATTACCCGTGAACTGATAGAAAGCGTGCTGTCTAGGTTCATTGGAGAGATACAGCAGGTGCCGCCTGAATACTCGGCTTGCAGCATAGGCGGCGACCGAGCCTACAAGCTGGCACGTAAGGGAGAGAAGGTGGAGCTAAAGCCTAAGACGCTGCGCATTGACGAGCTGGAGCTTACTGCCTTCGACCCACAGACCATGCAGATGTCCATACGCGTGGTTTGCGGCAAGGGTACATATATACGTGCCCTGGCTCGTGACATAGGGCAGGCGCTGGGCAGCGGAGCCTTCCTTACCGCCCTTTGCCGTACTCGCCTAGGCAAGGTGAGCATCGACGACTGCCTCACCTTCGACGAGTTTCCCAAGTGGCTGGACGAGAACGTGGGCGATGCTGTTAGAAAAAGCAAATAAAGGTACAATTAATAATATGAAGTTATCACAATTCAGATTCAAACTGCCTGAGGAGCAGATAGCACTGTATCCTCCTCATCGTGTCTTCGAAAACGAAGACGGAACAGTGGAGCGCGTCTATCAGCGTGACCGTTGCCGTATGATGGTTGTCCACCGCAAGAGTGGGACAATAGACTTGTGGAAGAAAGACATCGACAACAAGGATACCAACGAGCCGCTGATTTTCCGCAATGTGGTAGACTACTTTCATGAGGGCGACACCTTCGTGTTCAACGACACCGCAGTCTTTCCTGCCCGACTCTACGGCACCAAGGAAAAGACCGACGCACAGATAGAGGTGTTCCTGTTGCGTGAGCTGAACGAGGAGCTACGCCTGTGGGACGTGCTGGTAGAGCCGGCACGCAAGATACGTATAGGCAACAAACTCTTCTTCGACGGCGAAGGGCCTATGGTGGCAGAGGTGATAGACAACACCACATCGCGCGGGCGCACGCTGAGGTTCCTCTATGACTGTCCCCACGAGGAATTCAGGCAGGAGTTGTTCTCTCTGGGGTCGGCACCGCTTCCAAGGTACATCGTCGATCACAGGAAGGCCGATGAAGATGACACGGTGAACTTCCAGACGGTCTATGCCCGTAACGAGGGGGCAGTGACAGCCCCTGCCACAGGACTGCATTTCAGTCGTGAGCTGATGAAGATAATGGAGATTCGCGGACTGCAAAGTGCCTTCGTCACCCTGCACTGCTCGCTGGGGTGCTTCGACCCCATTGAGGTGGAAGACCTTACCAAGCACAAGATGAACAGCGAGCAGATACGCATTGACAGCGAGGCATGCCGTATAGTAAACGGTGCACGGCAGGCTGGCAATAAGATATGTATCGTAGGCGCAAGCACTGCCAGGGCTACTGAGTCGGCAGTGGGGACCGACGGTATGATCAAGGAATACGACGGATGGACTAACAGGTTCATTTTCCCACCATACGAGTTCGGACTCGGCGATGCCATGGTGGTGAACTTCTATCACCCGGAGTCTACCATGATGATGTGTACGGCAGCATTCGGAGGCTACGACCTTATCATGGAAGCCTACAACAAAGCCCTGGAAAACAACTTTATGTTCGGGTGCTACGGCGACTGCATGCTTATACTCGATGACTGATGCGTCTACATACGTTATGAGCATGCACACCGTCTATCTGGGACTGGGCTCAAACATGGGCGACAGGCGGGCTCATCTCGACATGGCCTGCGAGAAGATAAAAAGGCTGGTTGGCGACATAGTGCGCCAGTCAGCCTATTATGATTCACAGCCCTGGGGCTTCAGCTCCGACAATGCCTTTGTCAACGCCGTGGTGTGTGTGCACACCAGGCTTTCTCCCCGCAGGCTGCTCAGCACCACGCAGCGCATAGAGCGGGAGCTAGGCAAGGGCAGGGAGCATGCCACACAGCACGGCGACACGCCTGTCTATCACGACAGGCCCATAGACATCGACATACTTCTCTATGACAACATCACCGTTGACGAGCCCGACCTGAAGATTCCACACCCACTAATGAAGCAGAGACCCTTTGTCATGGAGCCTCTGCAAGAAATCTTTCAACCGTAAGCCATTGTTACTTAGGCTGCTTGCCTATGTAGGCCAGTATGCCACCGTCCACATAAAGCACGTGGCCGTTCACAGCATCGCTGGCATGCGAGGCGAGGAACACGGCGGGGCCGCCCAGCTCCGACGGGTCGAGCCAGCGTCCGGCGGGAGTCTTGGCACAGATGAACGAGTCGAAGGGATGGCGTGAACCGTCGGCCTGACGCTCACGCAGCGGGGCAGTCTGAGGTGTGGCGATGTAGCCCGGGCCAATACCGTTGCACTGTATGTTGTACTCGCCATACTCCGAGCAGATGTTGCGGGTGAGCATCTTCAGGCCAC